>CAYFVR010000015.1:0-30974 GCA_964346545.1 uncultured Desulfobacterales bacterium
GAGCCATTGCTTCAGCAGTCGCATGAATGCCTTTCCGTTTTCGTCGAAAGTAATAAGCCCCCAAAATAGCGACCGGTCGCCGGGAGGCGATATACGGAAAACCGTGTAATTTTTTGGGAGCAAGGGTGTATTTGGCGAGATCGCCCCCGGTTTCCAACGGCTCGTCTGCTTGGAATCGGTTTCGGAAAATGGTACGTGGAATTTCACCGGCCAGGAACCGGGGAATCCACAACCGAGGAGGTCCGGCATGGCGCGTGCCGCCGCAATTCCGGGGAAGGGCGATGAAAAAAGTTCGCCGACCATCGAGAAGCTTCGCCTCTTTGCGCACTTGTTTCGCGGCCGCCGGGACGTGGTGGCGCGTCACTGGCGCTCCTCGGCCACCGGCCGCGAAGGCTTTTCGCCCGTCTGCGAAAACGAGTGGGGATCGTTTTGCCGGAAAGGAGCGGCCGCCAACGGCTGCCGGGGCTGCGTCCACCACGCGCCGGTTCCCCTGACGCGGGCCTTGCTGGAAGATCATGTCCGGGGACGCCATCTGTTGGGCGTTTATCCGCTGCTTCCCGACGGGACCTGCCGGTTTCTGGCCGCCGACTTCGACGGCGGCGCTCCCGGCGCTCGACCCTTCGACGAAGCCCGGGCCTTGACGGAGGTCTGCGCGGTGCTGGAGCTGCCTTCGATGCTGTTCCGGTCCCGATCCGGTCGGGGCTTCCACGCCTACCTGTTTTTCGACGGCCCCGTCTCCGCCCGTCTGGCCCGCCGCCTGGGCCGGGGGCTGCTGGAGGAGGCCGGAATTCCCGAGAGCGGCGGCGCATTCGACCGCCTTTTTCCCGCCCAGGACCGGGCCGGCGGGCGCGGGCTGGGCAGCCTCATCGCCTTGCCCTTTTTCGGCGCGGCGGCCCGCCGCGGCCACACCCTCCCGCTGGATCCGGCCGCCGGCTTCCACTTGCCATTTGCCGCTCCCTGGACCGCGCTGGCGCGTCATCCCCGGGTTCCGGCCGGCCGGGTGATCGAGTTGCTGAAAGAGTGGGGGATGCTTCCCGCCCGGCGGAAAAGCAACCGATCATTTTCAACATGGGGTCCGGGATCGGGTTCGACGGCGGGGCCGACATCCGGATCGCCCTCCCGTTGCTTCCCCAAATCTCCGGACGGCGGCCACGGTTTTTCGCAAGCGGCCTGGCCCGTCCCGAATTTCGAACGGATCGCCGCCCGATGCCGGTTCATCGCCCATTGCCGCGACGACGCGGCCACGCTTTCCGAGCCGGACTGGTACATCTTGCTGACCATCGCGGCCCGTTGCCGGGACGGCCGGCGGCTGGCCCACCGGCTTTCCGCGCCCTATCCCCGGTACCGGTTCGCCGAAACCGAGGCCAAGATCGACCGGGCGCTTTCCTGCACCGGCCCCTATCGTTGCGGGACCATCGCCCGGATCAACGGCCGCTTCTGCGAAAGCTGTCCCCACGCCGGGCGGATTTCCAGCCCCATCCGGCTGGGATACGGTTCGCCGCCCGACGGCTTTTCCGCGGGAGAGCCGCTTCCGGCCTACGGCGCCGCCGTCGTTCGAAACCCGTCGGCTTTCCCGGGGGCCGTCCGCCAACCCATCCTTGAATCGACCTTCCCGGATGTGGTACTTCCGCCTCCATCGAAATCCCGCCGCCTCGGCGCGGCATGGGCGTCCCATGGAATCCGGACCCAAACCGGAGACGGATTCCCCGACGCCGGCGGGAACGCCGGAACCTGATTTCGCCCCCATTCACGGCCCATTTTACATTCACGGCCCCTTTTAACGGAAAGGCGCACCATGTCCGGAGAAGAAGCCCTCGCCAAACGGATCAAGCGCCATGTCACCGGCCGAGTCCGGACCTTTTTCGCGGCCACGGCGCCGGGGCTGGAAAAGCTCTGCTTCGACGAGCTGACCGCGCCGCCGTTGTCCATCAAAAACGCCCAGGCCATTGCCGGGGGCGTTGAATTTCGCGGACGGCTTACCGACGCCTGGTTGGCCAACCTTCATCTGCGCACCGCCAACCGCGTGCTGATGCGGATCACCGAATTCCGGGCCCGGGGATTTCCCGAGCTGGAGCGGCGGCTTTCCGACATTCCCTGGGAGCTGTATCTGCCCCCCGGGGCGAATCCGGAAATGAGCGTCTCCGTCAGCCGATCCCGGCTGTACCACAAGGGCGCGGTGGCGGAGCGGTTCGCCGCCGGGGTCGGCAAGCGTTTCGAGGCGCTGGCCGGAGGCATTCCCGAAGGCCCCGCCGCGCCTTTTCCCCAGCGGCTGTTCGTCCGGGCCGTGGAGGATCGGTTCACCGTGTCCATCGACGGCAGCGGGGAGTTGCTGCACAAGCGCGGTTGGAAACCGGGCGTGGGCCGGGCGCCGCTACGGGAGACGCTGGCGGCCGCCGCCCTGACGCTGGCCGGCTACGACGGTCGGGAACCGGTGATCGATCCCATGTGCGGCGCCGGCACTTTTTCCCTGGAGGCCGCGCTGATGGCCTCGGGAACTCCGCCCGGGCTCCGACGGGATTTCGCTTTCATGGGCTGGCCCTCCTTTCGGCCCCGCCGCTGGGGCCATCTGCGACGGGAAGCCGCCGACCGGGTCAACCCCCCTCCGGAGGCGCCGCCCATCCTCGCCTCGGATCGGGACGCCGACACGGTGAACGCCCTCCAGGCCGCCGTGGAGACCGACGGCCTGACCGGGTTCGTCCAGGTTCAAAAACGGGATTTTTTCCACATCCAGCCGGAGCGAGAGGGGCGAGAGCCGGGTTTGGTGATGCTGAACCCGCCCTACGGCGTCCGCATGGGCAGCCGGGCCGAGAGCCAGGCGCTCTTCGAAGCCATCTGCGAACATCTGCGCGTCCACTTTCGCGGCTGGCGGTTCGCCATGATCGCCCCCGGCCGCGAAATCGCCCGGAACCTGCCGTTTTCGGCCGAACGCCATCCGCTGTTCCACGGCGGCCTGCGGCTGGCCCTGCTCATCGGCCGGGTGTAGGCCCGGGTCGCCTTTCCTCCTCGCCCACGGATCGATCTCATCGTAAATTTCGTTCAGAACCTGGGGGTTGCCTCAGGATTTGGCGTTGATTTTTCCGCCGACTGTCATATAAAAGGGAGCGGTATGCGCCGGCGGACCCTCCGGGGGACTTTTCCCGAAGGGTCCGCCGGCGCTCGATTTCTTTTGAGTTCTCCGCCGACCTTACGGTTTGCCCGACGACATCTCCACTTCTCCAACCGGCTCCCCGAACGAAACCGGAGGCGACATGGCCCTTTTTCGCGCGGTATGCCGCTGGATCGACGCTCTGAACCACTGGGTCGGCCGCGGCGTTTCCTGGGTGACCTTTCTCGTGGTGGTCGTGGTCTTCGTGGACGTGGTCATGCGCTACGCCTTCAAGACCAGCTACGTGTTCGTGCAGGAGCTGGAGTGGCACCTGTTCGCCTTCATCTTCCTGATGGGGGCCGGCAACACGCTGCTCAAGGACGGTCACGTCCGGGTGGACATCTTCTATCAGCGGCTGGGACCCAAAAGCCAGGCCTGGGTCAACCTGATCGGGGTGATCTTCTTTTTGATCCCCGGCTCCTACCTCATTATCAGCACCTCCCTCAACTTCGTGGCCAACTCCTTTTCGGTGATGGAGGGCTCCCCCGATCCCGGCGGCATTCCCTATCGCTGGGTGATCAAGGCGACCATTCCGGCCGGCTTCGTCCTCGTTCTGCTTCAGGGCGTCTCCCTGGGCATCAAAAGCGCCTTCACGATCTTGGGCCGGGAAACCGATCTGGGCCTGCCCCCCGCCGGGACCGCCGCCCACGGCCAGACCGATCCCCCGGCGCCGGACCTCCGCGAACTCTCATCCTCCAAATCCGCCGATTCCTCCAAGCTGAAATCCGACCCCAGAACCGATCCGACCCCGTCGTCCCGCTCCGAGGAGGATTGATCCAATGGAATACCTGCCCGCCTGGATGTTTTTGGCCCTGACGATCCTCCTGATGGCCGGTTTTCCGGTCACGTTTACCCTGCTGGGCGTCTCCCTGGCGTTCGGGCTCGTCGGATTCGGCTGGGGCTTTTTCAATCTGCTGCCGCTGCGCATCTGGGGCGTCATGACCAACGTCACCCTGCTGGCGGTGCCGCTGTTCGTCTTCATGGGCGTCATGCTGGAACGCTCGGGCCTCGCGGAGGATCTGCTGGACACCATGGGATTGCTGTTCGGCCGTCTCAAGGGCGGCCTGGCCATCTCCGTGGTGGTGGTGGGGGCGCTGTTGGGCGCGTCCACCGGAATCGTGGGCGCCACGGTGGTGACCATGGGGCTGCTGGCGGTGCCCACCATGCTCAAATGGGGCTACCAGAAGGAGTTGGCCACCGGCACCGTTTCCGCCTCCGGCACCCTGGGGCAGATCATTCCGCCCAGCATCGTGCTGGTGCTCATCGGCGATATCGTGGGCGTTCCGGTGGGCGATCTCTTCATGGGCGCGGTGTTGCCGGGCATTTTGCTGGTGGGGCTGTACATCCTCTACATCCTGATCGCGGCCTTCGTCCGGCCCGAAAACGCGCCGGCCGTTCCGGCGGAGAGCCTGGAGGGCTTGACTTTCGGCATTCTGTTCCGCCGGGTCATGCGGGCGCTGTTCCCCCCGCTGTTTCTAATGGTGGCGGTGCTGGGCTCCATTTTCGCCGGCGTGGCCTCGCCCACCGAGGCGGCGGCGGTGGGCGCGGTGGGCGCGACATTTCTGACGGTGGCCAATCGGAAATTTTCGTTGAAAATCCTTCAGGACGTCATGGACGCGACCATGCAGCTCACCTGCATGGTCTTCATCATCCTGGTGGGGGCCGCCGCCTTCGGATTGGTCTTTCGCGGGCTGGGGGGCGACGAAATCGTCCGGGCGTTTCTGGGCGGCATCGCCGAGAATCACAGCCGCTACGTGGTGCTGGCCATCGTGATGGGGATCATCTTCGTCATCGGCTTTTTTCTGGACTTCATCGAGATCACCTTCATCCACGTGCCGGTGCTGGCCCCCATCATGCTGGAATTCGGCTTCGATCCGGTCTGGTTCTGCATCCTGATCGCGGTGAACCTCCAGACCTCGTTCATGACCCCGCCGTTCGGCTTTTCCCTGTTCTACCTGAAGGCGGTGACGCCGCCGGAGATCACCACCGGCCACATCTACCGCGGCATCATCCCCTTCGTGTTGTTTCAGCTCATCGGCCTGCTCATCGTGGCCTTTTTCCCGATATTGGTGACCTGGCTGCCCGGCGTGGTGTTCGGCGGGTAGCGCTTCCGTCCGCCGGTCATGTCCGCGTTTCCGCAACGTCAACGAAAGGGAGGGTGTTCCATGAAACGACGAGATTTTCTGAAGAAGACCGGAACGGCGGCCGTCGCGGCGGCCGCGGGTTCCGCCATCGCCGCCCCGGCCGTCATCGCCCAGAAAAAGTACAATTGGAAGATGGTGACCACCTGGCCGCCCGGCCTCCCGGTGCTTCAGACCGGTACGGAACGCTTCGCCAAGCGGCTCAAGGAGGCCACCGACGGCCGGATCACCGTGCAGGTGTTCGCCGGCGGCGAGCTGGTGCCGGCCCTGAGCGTGTTCGACGCGGTGAGCCAGGGCACGGTGGAATGTGGCAGCGGCGCTTCCTACTACTGGGCGGGCAAGGCGCCGGCGGGCCAGTGGTTTTCGTCGGTCCCCTTCGGCCTCAACGCTCAGGGCATAAACGCCTGGTTTTACAGCGGGGGCGGAATAAAGCTGTGGGAGGAGGTCTACGCGCCCTTCAACGTGATTCCCCGGCCCCAGGGCAACACCGGCGTGCAGATGGGCGGCTGGTTCCGCAAGGAGATGAAGACCATCGAGGACTTCAAGGGACTCAAGATGCGCATTCCGGGCCTGGGCGGAAAGGTGATCGCCAAGGCCGGCGGCACCGTGGTTCTGCTGCCCGGCGGGGAGATCTTCACCTCCCTGGAGCGCGGCGTCATCGACGCCACCGAGTGGGTGGGCCCCCTGCACGATTTGCGGATGGGCTTTTACAAGGCGGCCGATTACTACTACTATCCGGGCTGGCACGAACCCGGCACCTGCTTGGAGGTCATTTTCAACAAGAAGGCCTACGAATCGCTGCCCAAGGACCTCCAGGCCATCGTGGACGCCGTGGCCATGGAGACCAATCTCTGGAGCCTTTCGGAATTCGAGGCGGGCAATGGCGCGGCCCTGCGGACGCTGATCTCCGAGCACAACGTCAATCTGGTCCGCTTTCCGGAACCGGTTTTGAACGATTTGCGGAAGCTGGCCAAGGAGACGCTGGAGGAGGAGGCCGACAAGGACCCGATGTCCCGGAAGGTTCACGAAGCGTTCAAGAAGTTCAAGGAGCAGGTGGGCGTCTGGGGATCCGTCTCCGAACGCGCCTACTACGACGTCATCGCCGATCAGTATTCCCTCAAGGCCGAATAGCGACGGATTTCCCGCATCCGACGGCTCCCGCGTCTTTGCGCGGGGGCCGTTTTCGTCTGGGAGGGTCCCTTTCTTCCGAATCCCGATCCGCCGGTGAATTCAGGGAGAAAGGCCGTTTTTTTATCGCCTTGAACGACTTCCGGATTTCCGGGGGCTTGACATCGGGGCGAGATGGGATTTTAATGCCCCTTTGAACTTTGAAAGCGGACCCGCCAGTGAGGTTTCCTCTTCGGCGGTGGACGGCCGATCGGATCCGATCGGGTCCGACCTGATCAGATCGGACCCGATCTGGCCCGCCGCCCGCCGGGAGGCTTGTGCGCGGGTTGTTGACCGAAAACAAAAGGAGCAATTTGAATCATGAAACGCATTCTGTTTTGCCTGATGGCCCTGCTGATCGCGGGGGCCGGAACGGCCGTCGCGGCCGAAGCGCCGGTCGCCAAGGTCCCGGAGCCGGTGTACGAGTTCGAGTCGGTGCTGGACGGCGATCAAGTCGTCCATGATTTCGTCATCCGCAACGACGGCGCGGCCATGCTGGAGATCGCCCGCATCAAAACCGGCTGAGGCTGCTCGGCCGCCTCGTTTCCGAGGCAGCTCCCTCCCGGGGAGGAGGGAAAGATCAAGATTAAGGTGGATACCACGGGGTACGGCGGCAGAAAATATCGACAAGTCGCCACCGTCGTCACCAACGACCCCGAAAATCAAAATATCGACCTGATTCTGCGCGGGCAAGTCAAAAATTTCGCCACCATTCAACCTTCCCGCGTCCGCATGGCCGGCAAGGTGGGAGACGAAGTGTCCAAGACCGTGACGATAACTCCGGCCGAGGAGTTTCCCTTTTCGGTGGTGGGGGTTCGGCCGATGAAGGAGGGCAACGTCAATGTGGAAATGGTGGAAGAGCCGGTTTCCGATGCGGGCGAGCGGAAGCGGTACAAGTTGACGGTGACCAATCTGAAGCGGGAGAAGGCCCGCTACTTCGACACCATCGTTCTGAAGACCGACAGCGACCTCCGGCCCGAGCTGAAGATCAGCGTCTACGGCAATATTTTCGATCCGCCGCCCCGGCCCAAGAAGGAAGGCTGATGGGCCTGGCCGCCGTAATTCTGGACTGCGACGGGGTCATGTTCGACACCACCGAAGTCAACCGGAATTACTACAACCGGATTCTGGCCGAGTTTGGCCGGCCGGAGATGACCGACGAGCAGTTTCGATACGCCCACATGGCCACCGCCGATCAGGCGGTGGCCATGCTCTTTCCCGATTCGGCGGAACGCGATCGCGCCAACGCCTTTCGGCGGGAAATGACCTACCGGGAGTTCGTGGGCTACATGAAGGAGATGCCGGAGCTGAAGCCGCTGCTTCGGCGGCTTCGGCCCAAGGTGCGCACGGCGGTGGTGACCAACCGATCCGACACCATGCCGCTGGTGCTGGAACGCTTCGAGCTGGCCGCCCTGTTCGACCGGATCGTCACCGCCCTGGACGTGGCCCGCCCCAAGCCCGATCCCGAAGGGCTGAACCAGGTGTTGGCCGCCTTCGAGATCGCGCCGGACCTGGCGATCTACGTGGGCGACACCGAAGCCGACCAGGGCGCGGCGGCGGCGGCCGGCGTCCCCTTCGTGGCCTTCGACAATCCCGAGCTGAAGGCCGACCACCACGTCACCAACCTGGCGGAGGTTGCCGAACTGGCGGGCGTGTAGACGAATTTTGGATTTGGAAAAATGAAAGCGCCCGCGGCCGGGGGATTGGGTTGCGGGCGTTTTTTATGGATAATGGACAGTTGAAACTGGACAAAAAGATACTCCTTTTCATTCCAACATTATCCATTCCCCCCGCCCAACGTTTGCCGCAACTCCCCCACCACCTCCCGCACCCGGCCCGCTTCGGCGACCATTTCGGCGGCGGAGGAGGCCAGTTCCTCCGCGTTGCCGGCGTTCATCTGGACCACTTCGTCCACGCCGGAGATGGCGGACTGGAGCTGGTCCAGGGCGGCGGCGCTTTCGGCGGCGGCGGCGGAGATTTCCGCGACCCGGTCGGCGCTGGCGCGGGCCGCTTCCGCCGCTTCGCCGTAGGCGGTCTGGAGTTCGAAGACCAGTTCCGTCCCTTCCCGCACCCGTTCCTCCGAGCCGCGCAACACTTCGGCCGTGTTGCGGGATTCCTCGGCCGAGCGGCGGGCCAGGTTGCGCACTTCTTCCGCCACCACCGAGAAACCGGCGCCGGCCTGGCCGGCTCGGGCCGCCTCCACCGCCGCGTTCAACGCCAGCAGATTGGTCTGGGTGGCGATGTCGTCCACCCCCGCCAGCACCTTGGACGCCTCCGCGCCGGAGCGGCCAATGGCGGTCATGGCGGATTCAAGCCCGGCCATGGCGTCGTCGCTGCGTTTCAGTCGATCCCGGGCTTGCGCCATCCCCCGGTTCGCCTCGGCGGCGTGTTCGGCGTTTTCCCGGGTCTTTCCTTGCACTTCCTCCGCGAACCCCCGGGTTTCCTCCAACGCGGCCGACTGGCGATTGGCCCCGGCGGCGAGCTGCTCCCCGGCCGAGGCAATTTGTCGGGCGGCGGCGTGGACGCCGGTGGCCCCCTGGTCCAGCCGAATGAGCCAGCCCCGCAAGCGGCGATTGAGCCCGGCCAGCAGCCAGACCGCCAGACCGCCGCCCAGCAGGATGCCGACCGCCCCGGCCAGCAGCATGTTCCGGCGGGCGCTTTTGGCCGCCGCGTCGCTGGCGGCGCGGGCCGAGGCCATGGCCTTCCGGTGTTCCGCCGCGATGGCTTCCATGCGCCGGGTGGCTTGTTCGGCCAGGGGACGGGCTTCCGACAGGGACAGGCGACGGGCCCGCTGGTTGCCGTTTTCCATGGCCGTGGCCGCGACCCGGCGATGGATTTCCAGCAGCCGTTCCCAGGCGTTTCCAAGGGCGGCAACCGCGTCGCCCATTTCGGCGTCGGCCATGTCGGCCAGCGCTTCCAGCCGCTCTTCCACCGTCACGATGCGCTCCGCCGCGATTTCCGCGTAGGCGGCCATTCCGTCCGCCGTGGGCTCCAGGATCAGGTCTTTTTCCAATCCTTTGATGGCGAGCAAATCGGCCCGCAGCGCTTCGGCGGTCAGCGCGTTGGAAACGGCGGATTCGGCCCGCAGGGTGTGGGCTTCGCTTCGGGCGGCGTTGAATCCGGCCAACCGGTCCAACGCTCGTTCGGCGCGGTTGTAGTAGGCCCGGCCGCCGCCCACCGAGATCATCCGGGCCTCCTCGGTTCGATCCGCCAGCGCCAGGTCCACGGCCCGGTTGCTGGTATCCAGAAAGCTTTTGTAGGCCCGTCGAAACCGGCGGAACAGCGCGACGCCTTCTTCGCTGGACATGAGGGATTCCAGCTCCGTCGCGGCGGCTTCGGCGGCGGCCAGGCTTTCCTTTCGCTGATGGATCGCCCGGTCCAGGTTGTAGCGGGTTTCCAGGATGATGTTTTTTTCCGCGCGGTGGATGTAGAGCATGTTCCGGATGATCCGATCGCCCAGCGACACCCGGTAATCCGACTCCCGCGAGGCGGCGGATCGCTCCGCCACCCGGGCCCGGCTTCGGGCCACCAGTTCGGCGGCCAGCGTCTGGCAGGTCTCGAAGGCTTTCCGTCCCGGCCCGTCGGAGAGCGCCCGCGCCCGCACGTTGGAATTGAGACGGGCCAAGGTCCGGACTTGCCGGTTCAGATCCAGATACTCGGACCAGAGGGCCGCGAAGGCGTCCAGTTCCTCGGCGTCTTTCGCTTCCCCCAGGTTTCGGAGCCTATCCATCGCGTCCTTGATTTGGTCGATGGCCGCGTCCATCCGTCCGGCCAAGTTGTCCATCTCTCCGGTATCGTCCGCCAAAATTAGATCGGCTTCCATGGCCGCCACTTCGGCGATGCGGCGGAGAATGGCGCCCGCCGTGCGCACCTGTTCTCCCGCCACCTCGACGGCGTAGCGGAAATCGCGGCCCATTCGCGCCATCTGCCCAATGCCGATGGCGGCGACCAGCGCAATCACGATCGCCAGCAGCAGCACCGCGCCGTAGAGCCGGACGCTCAGACGCCCCCCGCCCGATTCCTTTTTTCCTCGGCTAAACGGCCAGATAGCGATCCTGCACCTCCCGGTTGTTCCGGAGTTCGTCCCGGTCTCCGGAAAACTGAATGCGCCCTTTTTCCACCACGTAGCCCCGATCGGCCACGGCAAGGGCGAACACCGCGTTTTGTTCCGCCAGCAGAATGGGAATCTGGCCGGCCAGGTCGGCGATGATGGTCCCCAGCTTTTCCACGATGACCGGGGCCAACCCCTCGCAGGGCTCGTCCAGCAGCAGCAGCCGGGGATTGCCCGCCAAGGCCCGGGCCACCGCCAGCATCTGCTGCTCGCCGCCGCTCATGTCGCCGCCCCGCCGGTGGCGGAGATCGGCCAGCAGCGGAAAGACCTCGAAAATTCGATCCCGGGTCCAGGATTCCCGCCCCGGCCGGGGGGGAAGCGCCGCCACTTCCAGATTTTCCGCCACCGTGAGCGCGGAAAAAATCCGCCGGTCCTCCGGCACGTAGCCGATCCCCCGTCGGACGTTTTCGAACACCGGGCGTCCGCCGATGGTTTCGCCGCCGAAGACCACCCGGCCCCGTTTGGGGGGCGCGAAGCCGACGATCCCCCGCAGGGTGGTGGTTTTTCCCGCGCCGTTGCGGCCCAGCAGGCAGACGACCTCGCCCTCGTTCAAATCCAGGCTTACGCCCTGGAGCACATGGCTGTCGCCGTAGTAGACGTGGATGTCTTCCACCGAGAGCATGGCTATTCCTCCCCGCCGGTCGGGTCGAGAGCGTCCGTCGGGTCTTCCGCGTCGCCGTCCGGAGCGTCGGCGGCCGGTTCCCCGGATCGCCTTCCCGCCGGTTTTGCGTTCCGATCGGCCGGCGCGTCCAGGCTGCCGCCCAGGTAGGCGGTGCGCACGTCCTCGTTTTCCCGGATTTCCGCCGGGGTTCCCTGGGTCATCAGTCGGCCCTGGTGAAGCACGTAGACGTGGTCGCAGATGGAGAAGACCACCTTCATGTCGTGTTCGGTTAGAAAGAAGGTGATCCCCGAGTCGTCGGCCAGCTTCCGGATGAACCGGGTCATGTGGTCGGTCTCTTCGGGCGTCATGCCGGCGGTGGGCTCGTCCAGCAGGATCATCTCCGGCTCCCGGGCCATGACGATGGCGATTTCCAGCAGCCGCTTGTCGCCGTAGGCCAGCTCCGCCGCCGGCCGGTCGGCCTGGTCGGCCAGCCGCAACCGGTCCAAAATTTCCAGCCCCTCCTTCCGCAACCGACCCCGTTTTCCCAGGCGGGTCCAGGCGGAAAGCGATCGGCCGCGGTGGATGACCAGCGGCGCCATCACGTTTTCCAGCGCCGTCAGCCGCTCGAAGATGTTGGTGATCTGGAACGACCGCAGCAGCCCCAAGGCGGGAATTTTGTGGGCCGGCATCCCGGTGATTTCCCGGTCCTTGAACCAGACGCGCCCCGAGGTGGGGGCGAACCGGCCGGAAACCACGTTGTAGAAGGTGGTCTTCCCCGCGCCGTTGGGTCCGATGAGGGCGGAGAGCACGCCGGGGTGGACGGTCAAGGTCACGTCGGCCAAGGCGGTGAATTTGCCGAACTTCCGGCCGACGTTTTCGATTCGGAGGATGGGCGCGCCGCTCATGGCGGTCCTCCCGTTTCCGTCCGCCGCCGTTGGAACCATGCCGTCAGCGTCCCCAGCAATCCCCGGGGGAAGAACAACACCACCGGAATCAGCACCCCGCCCAGCACGATCATCCAGTTGGTGGTGACGTGGGTGATGAGCTGTTCCAGCAGAAAAAAGACCACCGCGCCGAAGGCCGGACCCCAGAAAACGCCGGCCCCGCCCAGCACGGTCATGAGCACCGGATGGGCCGAAAAGGACCAGTGCATGATGTCCGGCGTGGCCATCTGGTTGAAGAGGCAGAAGAGCGCGCCGGAGAGCCCCGCGAAGGTCCCGGCGATGACGAAGGCGACCAGTCGAAACAGACGGACGTTGCCCCCCGCGAAGGCCAGCCGGTCCCGGTTTTCCCGGGCGGCCACCAGCATCAGGCCGAAGGGCGACCGGACCACCCGGTGGAGAAAGGCGATTCCCAGCGCGACGATCAGCAGGGTGAACCGGTAGATGGTGGCCGGCCGGAAGAGGCTGGTTTCCCAGCTTCCCAGGGACAGGGGCGGAATGTTGAAGACCGCCATGCCGTCGCTGCCCCCGGTGACGGCCCGCCAGTTGTGGGCCAGGGTGTAGAGCATCATTCCGAAGCCCAGGGTGAGGATGGCGAAGAAAATCTCGTCCCGCCGCACCGAGAGAAAGCCGATGACCAGCGCCGCCGCCGCCGCCGCGCCGGTTCCCGCCAGGAAGGCCAGAATGAGGGAGGCGGGGCCGTTCACCAGGACCAGCGCGGCGCCGTAGGCCCCCAGGCCGAAAAAGCCGCCCTGGCCGAAGGAGAGCAGGCCGGTGTAGCCGAAGAGGAGATTGAAGCTCATGGCGAACAGCGCCATGATGAAAATTTCCGTGAGTACCATGGTCCAGTAGACGGGGAAGACGGCGGGCGCGATCAGCAGGAGGAGGAGGAGGAAGAGGAGCGGCGCGTACCGGCGAAGAAGATGGGCCATGTCAGACCTCCTCGCCGAAAAGTCCGTGGGGGCGGGCCAGCAGCACCGCGGCCAGCAGAAAATAGGGGAGCGCCATCTGGGCGGCCCCGGCGAAGGCGGTGCCGAAGGATTGCAAAAGCCCCAAGACCAGGGCCCCCGCCAGGGCGCCGGGAAAGCTGCCCAGCCCCCCGCAGACGACCACGATGAAGCTCTCGATGATGATCCGTTCGCCCATGGCCGGTCCCACGCTCTGCTGCGGCGCGGCCAGCGCCCCGCCCACGGCGGCCAGCCAGGTTCCCAGGGCGAAGACCCCGGTGAACAGCAGCGGCACCCGCACGCCGACGGCCTCGGCCATTTCCCGATCCATGGCGGCGGCGCGGATGATCCGTCCCCAGCGGGTTCGCCGGAAGAAGAACCAGAGCCCGCCCCCGGCCAGAATCCCCACCGCCACCAGGAAAAGGCGGTAGACCGGATAAGGCGTCCCGAGGACGGAAACCGTGCCCGCCAGCAGGTTCGGCGGATCGACCACGTAAAATCCCGGGCCCCAGATCAGCCGGACGGCGTCGTCCAGCACCAGCAGCACGGCGAAGGTGAGCAAAAGCTGAAAGGTGATGTCCCGGCCGTAGACCCGCCGGAGCAGCGTCACCTCGATCAGCGCGCCGACGGCCGCGGCCAGCAACGGCCCGATCAGCAGCCCCGCCCAGAAATTGGGGAACAGCCGGAGCGTTTGCATGGAGAAATAGGCCCCCAGCATGTAGAGCGAGCCGTGGGCGAAGTTGAGCACGCCCAGCACGCCGAACACGGTGGTGAGGCCCACGGAAATGAGAAAGAGGAGCATGCCCCAGCTCAGCCCGTTGAGCAGATTGAGAACGAAGGTCTCCATCGGTTCTCCCGAAGGCGGGCCGACCCCCGCCGGAGCCGGCCCGCGAGGCGATTGTGTCGCGGTGGATTATTCCATGGTGCAGTCGGTTTCGGAAACCGGCCGGGTGATGTCCGCGCCGCCGAATTTCTCCATGGGCTTGAGAATCCGGATGGGATAGTCCGGGTCGGCCGCGGTTTTGCCCCAGACGGCGTCGGTGATCGCCTGATGGTCCTCCGGCCGGATGGTGATCTTGCCCACCGGCAGCTCCACTTCCAGCCCTTCCAGCGCCTTGACCACCGCTTCCTTGTCGGTGCTTCCGGCCTTTTTCACGGCGGCCTGGTAGGTCAGCACCGCGCCGTAGGCGCCGTGGGCGTTGTAGGAGGGGAACTGGCCGTACATGCCTTGGTAGGCCTCCCGGAATTTCTTGTTCATGGCCGAGTCGTTGGCCAGGAACCAGTAGCGGGTGCCCACCCAAACGCCTTCCGGCATTTTGTCCTGGAGGGCGTAGAGCACCTCGGTGGCCGCGCCCAGGGACATCAGCACCTCGAACCGGCCGTCGAAAAAGCCCAGCGGCTCGGCCTGCCGGATGAAGTCGATGAGATTGCCGCCCCACAGCGAGATGAACACGCCGTCGGGATTGGCGCTCATGATCTTGGTGATGTAGGGATTGAAGTCGGTGGTGCCGATGGGGGAGAAGGCGGCCTCGCCTTCGGGCAGGAACTCGGCCTCCGGGTTTTCGGCGGACAAATATTTCACGAAAAATTCCCAGGACTGGCGGCCGAAGGCGTAGTCGGGGCCCACGGTGCCCCAGATTTTGGCGTCGGTGGCGGCGGCCAGCACGGCGCCCACCTTGACGTTCTGGGCCAGGTTGAGGGAGATGCGGAAGGTGTAGGGGTTGCAGACGTTTCCGGTCACGTCCGGCGTGGCGGCGTGGGTGATGATCAGCGGCGTTTTCATCTGGCTGACCGCCGGCACCACCGTCTTGGCGACGCCGCTGGAGTCGAGCCCGATGACCGCGTCCACCTCTTCCTGAAAGACCAGCTTCCGGATGGCCCGAACGGCCACGTCGGGCTTGCCGGTGGAGTCTTCGAAATAGGCTTCCACCTCCCGGCCGTCGATGCCGCCGGCCTCGTTGATCTCCTCGATGGCCAGCTCGGCGCCCTGCTTGGCGAACTGCCCGTAGGTGGCGAAGGGGCCCGACATGATGTAGACGAAACCGAGTTTGACCGGCTCCGCGGCCCCGGCGGGGACGATGGAGGCGGCGAGAAACAGGAGGGTGACGGCCAGAATGCATACACGCTTCATGGTGCTTTCCTTTCATGATTTCGGTCCTGGTTGAACGAGCCGGACCGGTTGGATCGCATGAAACCCGTCGCCTTGCCGCAGTTTGGGCATCACCTCCTTTTCGAACCGATCAGGAACGCCGGCGCTTCCGGCGCTCGTTCTTTTGGTTGACCTTCTTGCCGAACTTTTTGTTGGGCTTGAGGCTTCCGAAATCAATCCGGCCGGTGCGCTGCCGCAGCAGCAGCCGGAGGGGCGTCTGATTCAGCCCGGTTCCCTCTCGAAGTTGATTGACGAGATATCGCTTGTAGGAAAAGTGGACCGCCTCCGGAAAATTGACGAAGCAGACGAAGGTGGGCGGCCGGGAGGCGACCTGGGTGGCGTAGTAGAACTTCAGCCGCTTCCCCTTGTGCATGGGCGGTTCGTTGCGGGCCACCGCCTCCTCCACGATCCGGTTCACCTGGCCGGTGCCGATCCGGGTGACGTACTGATCGTAAACGTCGTTCACGTTCTTCAAAATTTTGCGCACCCGCAATCCGGTGAGGGCCGAAATGGTAAGGGTGGGGGCGAAGGGCAGAAAGCGGGCGGCGTCCCGCAATCGTTCCATATGGCGGCGGGCCGCGTCCCGGTCTTTTTCCACCAGGTCCCACTTGTTGTACAGCAGCAGGCAGCCGCAGCCCCGGTCGTTGGCGTAGCCCGCCACGGTCATGTCCTGATCGGTGATGCCTTCCCCGGCGTCCAAAATCACCAGGGCCACGTCGCACCGGTCCAGGCTTTTCAGCGCCTTGATGATGGAGAATTTCTCGATTTTGGCGCGGACTTTTCCCTTCCGCCGAATGCCGGCGGTGTCCACCAGCCGGTAGGTTCGGCCGCCGGCGGTCAAAACGGTGTCCACCGCGTCCCGGGTGGTGCCGGGCGCCTCGCTCACCACCACCCGTTCCGCGCCCAGCAGCCGGTTGACCAGAGATGATTTCCCGGCGTTGGGCCGCCCGACCACCGCCACCCGGATTTCCTCGGAACGGGGCTCCGGTTCGGCGGGAGGCAGCACGTCGATCAGGGCGTCCAGGAAATCGGGCACCCCGTAGCCGTGGGCCGCCGAGATCGGGTACAGATGTTCCAGCCCCAGTTCGTAAAATTCCCCCAGGTGGATTTCCTGTTCCTCGCCGTCGATTTTGTTGACCGCCACCAGCACGGGCCGGTCCCCTTCGTGGTCGCGGATCAGTTCGATCAAATCTCGGTCGAAGGGCGACAGGCCGTTTTTTCCGTCCAGCAGCAGGATCACGGCGTCGGCTTCCCGCACCGCCTGCTCGATCTGGGCGCGGATGTGGCCGGCGAAGGGGTCGCTGTCGCTTTCCAGAAAGCCGCCCGTGTCCACCACGGTGAAGGGAATCTCGTCCCAGGTGGCGTCCCGGTAGATGCGATCTCGAGTGACGCCGGGAACGTCGTCCACCAGGGCGTCCCGACTTTTGGTGATGCGGTTGAAAAAGGTCGATTTGCCGACGTTGGGCCGGCCGATAACGGCGACGATGGGGGTCATAAATTTATGTCAATCTGGTTTGGGAATTCGGGAAAGCGGGGGGAGCGGTTTCGCTCCTCCCCGGGAATGTAAAATCGGACGCGGCCCTCGGGATCGCAGGTCCAGACCTCTTCGGCTCCGGCGGCGAAGTAGAGGCCGCGTTTTTCGGTCATCTCTCCGTCGGTGTTGGTTTCCGAGAGGATTTCCACGCAGATTTCGGGGGCGGTGGAGCAGGCGGTCTCGTGTTGAATTTTGGCGGTCCGCTCGGGGGAGGCCCAGGCGACGTCCGCCACCTTGGTTCCTTTGTTCGTTCGGATGGCGCATTCGGTCAGGGTGCGTCCAGATTCGGACGAACCTCGCAGGAGGTATGCGATTTCCCCCTGAAAAAGGGAATGGTACACTTTCGCCGGCGACATCACGACCTGTCCCCATTCGTTGAGTTCAATTTTAAAGGGAAGGTCCTTCAAACTGGGATTTTCGCAGACTTCTTGCCAGTCCATTTCGGCCTCCTCATCCAAGAACGATCCGACGTCCAATTTGCGAGAATAAAATTTCGGAGTCCGCAAATCGAGCTTTTCTTTCTTCAAAAACACAATTCATGCCGCCTTCAGGTATATTTCGGGGAATCTATCCGGCGCCCAAAATCATCCCGGGACCGGAAACGGCAAACTCCCAGGGAAAAACGGCCGCCCTTTTTGGAGAATACTCGGATTTCCTCTTCGGATGCCAGTGAAAAACACGGGGGGGCGCCGATTTCAGAACTCGATATGTCCCGGCGTGCGGGGAAACGGCAGCACGTCGCGGATGTTGCGGATGCCGGTGGCCAGCATGACGAGCCGCTCGAAGCCCAGCCCGAAGCCGCTGTGCTCCACCGTGCCGAAGCGGCGGGATTCCAGATACCACCAGTATTCCGCCGGGTCGAGGCCGGTTTCGGCCATTCGGCTCTCCAGCACCTCCAGTCGCTCCTCGCGCTGGCTGCCGCCGATGATCTCCCCGATTCCCGGCACCAGCACGTCCATGGCGGCCACGGTGTCGCCCTCGTCGTTGACCCGCATGTAAAACGGCTTGATGGATCGCGGATAGTTGAAAACGATCACCGGACGCTTGAAATGGGTTTCCGTCAAGAACCGCTCATGCTCGGTCTGGAGGTCCTTTCCGAAATCCACCGGGTAGTCGAAGGATTTCCCCGATTGTTTCAGCAGTTCGATGGCCTCCCGGTAGGGCAGGCGGACGAAATCTTCGGCCAGGATCATGTCCAGGGTTCCGCGAAGGCCCTTGTCCACGAATTTGGCGAACAACTCCACGTCGTCGGGACAGGCCTCGACGACGTGGCCGACCAGCGCCTTGACCAGCGCCTCGGCCAGGTCCATGTTGCCGTCGAGGTCGCAGAAGGCCATTTCCGGTTCCACCATCCAGAACTCGGCGACGTGGCGCGGCGTGTTGGAGTTTTCCGCCCGGAAGGTCGGCCCGAAGGTGTAGACGTCTCCAAGTGCCAGCGCCAGCATTTCCGCTTCCAGTTGGCCGGAAACGGTCAGATGGGTCTCCTTGCCGAAAAAATCGTGGGCGTAGTCGATTTTTCCGTTCGTCCGAGGCGGGGCGTTCAGATCCAACGAGGTGACCCGAAACATTTCCCCCGCGCCCTCGCAGTCCGATCCGGTGAGGATGGGCGTGTGAATGTATCGGAAGCCCCGCTCCCGAAAAAATTTGTGGATGGCCCAGGCCAACTCCGACCGGATGCGGAAGGCCGCGCCGTACTTGTTGGTCCGGGGCCGCAGGTGGGCGATGGTTCGGAGAAATTCGTCGGTATGGCGTTTTTTCTGGAGCGGGAAATCCTCCGGCGCCAGGGAAAGGGTTTCGACGGTTTCCGCCTGGACTTCCCATTTCTGGCCGCCGCCCTTGGATTCCACCAAGGCGCCGGTCACGGCGACGGCGGAGCCGGTGGTGAGCCGCCGGACCTCTTCGTAGCCGTCCATGTTGGCGTCGGCGATGATCTGAAGATTTTTGAGCGATGAGCCGTCGTTCAATTCGATGAAAGAAAACGCCTTGGAATCCCGGCGGGTGCGCACCCAGCCCTTGACGAGTACGCGCTCCATCGGACCTTCGGCGGCCAGCAGTTCGGCGATTTTGGTTCGTTCCATGAAAAATTCTCCCCCCGTGCTCCGTTAACCATTTTCGGCTGTTCAATTTGACTTCCATCCCGTCCGCGATACGGAAGCAGCCTTCGCCCCTTCCGCCCTTCCATTGCTTCAGGGCCTCACGGATGGTAGTCATTTGATGAAATCCGTTTCTATCCAATTGGGGACCGAGAGTCAAACCCCGTAACGGTTCGGTTTCGCTGAAATCATTGGGATTATTCGATTTTTTCGGATGGAGGCCGGGGCGGGTCTTCAAAAGTTTGAGCGCAACCGATTTTTGGGTTGGTGTTCCGGCGCGACGATAAGGATCAGCCGGGCAAGGTCCAGCCTTGTTTCGATCGGTCGCATGGGCGAATATCATCATTTATCAAATGGGAACCTTTGGGTTTGATCGGAGGGGGTATGGCACAAGCCAAGCAAAAATCGGAAACTTTCCCGACCACTTATGGGGATTTGGCCAGTTTTCCGGATGACGAACGCTGGGAGCTTTTTTCCGGGGAGCCTTTCGCGATGAGTCCCGCGCCGTCCCGGCGGCACCAGGAGGTGGCGGGGGAATTGTTTCGGCAAATCGCGAATGCGTTGGTCGGGAAAGAATGCCGACCGTATGTCGCGCCGTTCGACGTGCGGCTTCCGGAGGAAAACGAGGAAGACGATGACGCCACCAATGTGGTTCAACCGGACATCGCCGTCATCTGCGACCCCGCCAAGCTGGACGATCGCGGCTGCCGGGGCGCGCCCGACTGGATCATCGAGGTGATTTCGCCCAACACCGCCACCAACGATTACATTCGGAAGGTGGAACTCTACGAACGGCACGGCGTGGGGGAATACTGGATTGTTCATCCCATCGACCGGGTGCTGATCCTTCGGGTCATGGAAGAAACCGGCCGATACGGGTTTCCCGCCTATCACCCGGGAAGCGGGCGTTGTTCGCCGCGGATATTTCCGGATTTGGAATTGGATTTGGACGTGTTGTTCGAAGGGACGGCGTGACGCTTCGGGGGAGTGGAGTTCGGGCGGAATACTCGGCCGAGGGAGAAAATCGATCATTTCACGGAAAGGGAGCGCCATGACGGATTGCCGGAAAATGTGGATGGTTTTTCTTTGCGCGATCGCCTTGTTTGGGCCGGTTTCCGGCGGCGCTTCCGATGCGCCGCTGGTCATCGCCCATCGGGGCGCTTCGGCCTATTTGCCGGAACACACCTTGGCGGCCAAGGCGGCGGCCCATCTGGCCGGGGCGGATTATATCGAACAGGACGTGGTGCTCAGCCGGGACGGAGTCCCCGTGGTGCTCCACGATCTGTATCTGGACGCCGTGACCGACGTGGCCCGGGTGTTCCCGGATCGCCGACGGGCGGACGGCCGGTTCCATGCGATGGATTTTTCCTGGGCGGAATTGCGGCGGCTCTCCGTTCACGAGCGGGTGAATCCCGCGACCGGAAAGGCCAAGTACCCCGGGCGCTTTCCGCCGGAGGCCGCGCTGTTCCGGATTCACACCCTGGACGAGGAAATCTCGTTGATCCAGGGGATGAACGCCAGCACCGGCCGAACCGCCGGGATTTACGTGGAAATCAAAAATCCGGCGGCCCACCGGGCGGCGGGCTTGGACATCACCCGGATCGTGCGGGAAACGCTCCATCGGCGCGGATATCGGGAGCGCGCCGATCCGGCCATCATCCAGAGCTTCGACCCATCGGCGTTGCGGCGGTTGCGGAAGGAGCTGGGCTGCCGCCTTCGGCTGGTGCAGCTGCTGGCGGAAAATCGCTGGGGCATGAGCGAGGCCGATTACGACGCCATGAAAACCCCGGCGGGATTGCGCGGGGTGGCGACGTATGCGGACGGGATCGGTCCCTGGATCGGCCAAATGTTGACCGGAACGGACGGGGAGGGGCGGCCAGAGCTTTCGTCCCTGGTCGCCGACGCCCACCGGGCGGGGCTGGTGGTCCACGGCTACACGCTCCGCCACGACGCGCTGCCCTCGGGCGTTTCCGACTTTCCGGAATTGCTTCGGATTCTCTTCCAAGAAGCCGGCATGGATGGCGCCTTCACCGATTCACCGGATCGGGTGCCGGCGTTCCCGGGAAGGAATTAGTGGCTGGCCGAAAATAATTTTACCTTTATTTTTAAAAAACGAAGCGGGCAGGTCTATCGCCCCGTATGCCCAAATCCCCCCTCGCCCCGAGCGGAATCGTCCAGACGGTCGACTTCCCGGATTTCCACGCGGGTCACGGGGGCGACGATCATTTGGGCGATGCGGTCGCCACGAAGGAGGGTGTAGGGGCGGCGGCCGAGGTTGATGAGAGCCACCTGGATTTCGCCGCGATAGTCGGCGTCGATGGTGCCGGGGGCGTTGACCACGGTGACGGCGTTGCGGACGGCCAGGCCGCTGCGGGGCCGAATCTGGGCTTCGTGGCCCGGGGGAACGGCCACGGCGAAGCCGGTGGGGATGAGCACCACTTCTCCGGGGGGCAGCACCCGCTCGCCGGACACCGCCGCGCACAGGTCCATCCCCGCCGCGCCGTCGGTCATGTATCGAGGCAGGGGCAGGTCGCCGTCCACGTCGGGCCGGACGCGCCGGCAGTTCAACGGGGGCGTCACCGGTTCATCCCTTGGCCAGCAGCTCTTTGTAAACGTCGGCGTCCCCGGCGGGGCCCAGGCTCGTCATCGCGGCCCGGGACGGGTCGAACAGGTCGCCCGCCAGTTGCCGAATCTCCGCAACGGTCACCGCCTCGATCCGCTCGATCGCCGTCTCCAGCGGAACAAATTCTCCAAAGTGGATCTCGTTCTGGGCCAGCCGAACCATGGCGTTGTCCACGCTTTCCGCGGAGAGCAACAGACCGCCCTTGGTGAATTCCTTGGCGTCCCGCAGCTCGGCCGGGTCCACCGGCGCGTCCCGAAGCCGGGTCAGCTCCCACAGGATCAGCTCCAGCGCCTTGGGCCCCTTGTCCGGGCTCGTCCCCACGTAGACGCCGCTGGTCCCGGTGTCTTCGTAGGAGCCCATGAAGGAGTAGACCGAATAGGCCAACCCCCGCTTTTCGCGGATTTCCTGAAAAAGGCGGGAACTCATGTTGCCGCCCAGGATGGTGCCGAGCAGGGAGGCGGCGTAGCGGCGGGGATCGGTGGCGGAGATGCCGGGGGTTTCCAGGCAGAGGTGAACCTGACCCAGCGCCCGTTCGTTGGCGAAAACCCCGGAGCGCCCCCCGGGCCGTCCCCGGTCGGGGAAGCCGTTGCCCGGCTCGATGGCCTCGAAGGCTTCGGCGAATTGCGCCGCCAGTTGATCGTGCTCCACGTTGCCGGCGGCGGAGATGAGAATCCGGTCGGGCTGGTACAGGCGGCCGAAAAACGCCTTGAGCGCGTCGGAATCGAAGCGGAGGACGTTTTCCCGGGAACCGGTGATGGGACGGCCCAGGGCGTGGTCGCCCCAGAACGCCTCTTCCGCCAGCACGTGGATGAACTCCTCGGGGCTGTCCTCCACCATCTCGATTTCCTGAAAAATCACCGGACGCTCCCGCTCCACCTCCTCGGGCGCGAAGACCGAGTGGAGGAAGATGTCCGAGAGAACGTCCACCGCCGTGTCCAGGTGGGCGTCCATGACCCGGGCGTGGTAGCAGGTGGTCTCCATGCCGGTGAAGGCGTTGGTGTGGCCCCCGATGGCGTCGAAGGCCTTGGCGATGTCGAAGGCGGACCGCCGGGCGGTCCCCTTGAAAATCATGTGCTCGATGAAGTGGGAGAGCCCGTTTTCGTCCGCGGACTCGTCGCGGGCCCCCACGTTCACCCAGACGCCCAGGGAAACGGATCGGACATACGGAATTTTATGGGTCAGTATGCGGACCCCGTTTCCCAGGGTGGTCTTTTCAACCATTCTTTTCTTCTTCCAGCACCGCTTTGCGGCTCAGCCGAATCTTTCCGTCCCGGCTGATCTCCAGCACCTTCACCCGCAGGTCGTCGCCTTCCTTCACCACGTCGGTCACCTTGCCCACCCGCTTGGTGTCGAGCTGGGAGATGTGGACCAGCCCGTCGGTTCCGGGCAGAATCTGGACGAAGGCGCCGAAATCGGTGGTCTTGACCACCTTGCCCTCGTAGATTTCGCCCACTTCCGGCTCGGCCGTCAGCTCCTGAATCTGGCGGATGGCCGCCTCGCACTCTTCCTGGGTGGCCGCGGCGATCTTCACCGCGCCGGAGTCGTCCACTTCGAGGCGCGTGTTGGTTTCGTTCTGGATCGCGCGGATCACCTTGCCGCCCGGACCGATGATGTCCCGAATCTTGTCGGGATTGATCATGATGGTCGTGACCTTGGGCGCGTAGGGCGAAATGTCTTTGCGCGGTTCCGCCAGGGTTTCGACCATCCGGTCCAGGATGTGCAGCCGGCCCACCCGGGCCTGCTCCAGCGCCTTTTCCACGATGTCCCGGGGAAGCTCCAGAATTTTGATGTCCATCTGGATGGCGGTGATGCCCTCGCGGGTGCCGGCCACCTTGAAGTCCATGTCGCCGGTGTGGTCCTCGTCGCCCAGGATGTCGGTGAGGATCGCCACCTGATCGCCCTCCTTGACCAGCCCCATGGCGATGCCGGAAACCGGCGCGGCGACGGGCACGCCGCCGTCCATGAGCGCCAGAATGCCGGAGCAGACCGTGCCCATGGAGGAGGAGCCGTTGGATTCCAGCACTTCGGAAACCACCCGGATGGTGTAGTCGAACACCTCCGGCGGCGGCAGCACCGCCGCGATGGCCCGGGTGGAAAGCCCGCCGTGGCCGATGTCCCGCCGGCTGGGGCCCATGAATCGCTTCACCTCGCCCACCGAAAACGGCGGAAAGTTGTAGTGAAGCATGAAGCGCTTGTTCTCCTCGCCGGAGAGGGTCTCCACCCGCTGCTCGTCCTGGCCGGACCCGATGGTCATCGTGGCCAGCACCTGGGTTTCCCCCCGGGTGAAGAGCGCGCTGCCGTGGGGCCGGGGCAAAACGCCGGTCTCGCAGACGATGGGACGAACCTCGTCGAAGGCCCGGCCGTCGATGCGGCGGCCCTCCTCCAAAATCATGGCGCGGCAAATCTCCTTCTGGAGCTTGCCGAGAATGCCCATGACCTCGCCCCGGCGGTCGGCGTATTCCTCGCCCAGACCTTCGAAAATTTCCTGCTTGACCTGGCGCAGGGTGGCGCCGCGCTCCACTTTTGCGGGAACGGTCACGGCCTCCCGGATGCGCCCGGCGGCGGCCTCCTTCAGCCGTTCGGCCAGGGCTTCGTCGGTCTCCGGCGCCTCGTGGGTCCGCTTGACCTTGCCCACGGCGTCCTTCAGCTTTTTCTGCAACTCGATGATGGGCTGGACCGCCTCGTGGCCGCGGTAGATCGCCTCGATCATGTCGGCTTCGCTGGCCTCCTTGGCGCCGCCCTCCACCATGACCACGCCGGTCTCGGAAGCGGCCACGATGACGCTCAGGTCCGATTCCTCCCAGTCGGGCAGGAAGGGATTCACCCGCCACTCGCCGTCGATCCGGCCCATGCGCACGCCGGCGATGGGACCCGCGAAGGGAATGTCGGAGATCTCCAGGGCGGCCGAGGCGCCGATCATGGCCAGCATGTCCGGGTCGTTCTCCCGATCCATGGAAAGGACCGTGGCGATCAGCTGAATTTCGTACCGCCAGTCTTTGGGAAAGAGCGGCCGGATGGGCCGGTCGATGAGCCGGGCGGTGAGCGTTTCCTTTTCGCTGGGCCGTCCGATCTCCCGGCGGAAATAGTTGCCGGGGATCCGGCCCGCCGCGTAGATTTTCTCCTGGTACTCCACCGTGAGGGGAAGAAAATCCATCCCGGTTCGGGCCTCGTTGGCCGCCACGACGGTGACCAGAACGATGGTCTCCCCGTATTGGACCACCGCGGAGCCGGAGGCCTGCTTGGCGATTTTACCGGTTTGAATGCTTAAGGGGCGTCCCCCAATGTCTGCCGTCAATGTCAGTTCCATATTCCTTCTCCGCATAAATGAAGACGGCCCTCCGCGAAAACGGCCGATTCGGCGACGAAAATCCGTCGGAACCGGGCAACCGCGACGCGGGGCCGCCGGGACGCGGGCGTCTTATCGACGAAGCCCGAGCGTCTGAATAATGGAGCGGTAACGCTGCACATCCTTGTTCTTCACGTAGTTCAGCAGCCGGCGACGCTGGCCGACGAGCATGAGCAGCCCCCGCCGAGAGTGGTGATCCTTCTTGTGGGTCTTGAGATGGTCGGTCAGATAGGTGATCCGATGGGTCAGCAGGCCGATCTGGACCTCCGGCGACCCGGTGTCGCTTTCGTGCAATTTAAATTTGTCGATCAGTTCCCGTTTCTCGCTGGTAGAAAAAGAAGCCACGTCTCCCTCCCGTTGGTCAAAAAAGTGGAAATTCGATATCGTTGAAACTCGGTTGGCGGCATTTGTCCCTTCCAGAGCGGGCCGAGGCGAAAAAAACCGGCCGGCGACGCCGGTTCTCGCCCCGACGGGTTTCCTTCATACCGCCGTTTCGCGCCGGAACACAACCCTAATCGTCACGGCCTTTCGGGGGCGACGTTTCGGGCCGCGCCAGCACGCAGTCATATTGAAATTGCTCCCCGTCTCCCCGCCGCAGCACCGCCAGCAACCGGCCGTCCGGCGCCAGCACCTGAAGAAGGCCCCGTTCGTCCGGCGACGCGCCGGAGAGGTCCGCCTCGGTCAGCGGATTGCCGCAAACCACGCGCCGGGCGAGTTCCGCGTCGGCCCGAAAGGAGGGCAACGGGAGGGCGTCGGCCATGTCGATCATCGCCTCGCCCAGTCGGCCGGCCTCGATCCGCTCGGCCAGCTCGTCCAGGGTCGCGGCCCGGTCCACCGTCAGCCCGCCGGAAGCCGTGCGGCGCAGGGCGGAAAGATGGGCGCCGGTTCCCAACCGCCGGCCGACGTCCGCGGCCAGGGTCCGGATGTAGGTGCCGGCGGAGCAGGTCACCGTGAAATCGATTTCCGCGGGCCGCGCCGCCGTCACCGTCAGCCGACGCACGGCCACCGTCCGGGCCGGTTTTCGCACCGCCTTTCCCGCCCGGGCCAGCCGGTAGAGCGGCACCCCCTGGTGCTTGAGCGCCGAATAGGCCGGGGGTTCCTGCAAAAAGGTCCCCCGAAACGGCGCGAAGGCCGCTTCGATCTCGGCCGGGTCCAGCGGCGGCACCGGCCGTTCGGCCGTGACCGCGCCGGTGCGGTCTTGGGTGTCGGTTTCCACTCCCAGCCGCAGGGTGGCCGCGTAGCTTTTGTCGCCCTCCAGAAAAAACCGGCTCAGCCGGGTCGCCCGGCCCAGGCAGCAGACCAGCAGGCCGGTGGCGAAGGGATCCAGCGTGCCGGTGTGGCCCGCCTTGCGGACGCCGGTCAGCCGCTTGACCCGGTTGAGCGCGGCGGCGGAGCTGATGCCGGCCGGCTTGTCCAGCGGCAGCAGGCCGTCGAGATCAGGCGCCATAATTCCGCCGATGCCGGCGCCCCTCCAGTCGGCCCAGGATTTCGGCCTTGACGCCGGCCGCCGTGCCCCGGGCGGAAAAGCCCGCGGCCCGCCGATGGCCGCCCCCGCCGAATTCCGAGGCCAGGGCCGCCACGTCCACCCGCCCGTCGGATCGGAGGCTCACGTTGAGCCGGTCCTTGCGCTCCGGCTCCTCGGCGGGCGGCGGCTCCTGAATCAGCACCGCCACCTCCACGTCTCGAATCCGCTTGGCGTAGTTGATGATGCCGTCGATGTCCTCGGTCTGGGTGCCGGTTTCGGCGAACATCTCCCGGGTCAGGGTCATGAAGGACCAGCGGCCGTCGGGGCTGATCTCCAGGGAATCCAGCGCCAGGTTGAGCAGCTTGATCCGACCCAGGGAATAGGAGCCGTAGAGCCGCTTGGCCACCCGGTAGGGCTCCACCCCGCGCCCCACCATCTCGTTGCAGATGGCGAATGCGGCCCGGTTGGTGTTGGCGAAGCGAAACGAGCCGGTATCCGTGAAAATGCCGGTGTAAATCGCCGCGGCCATGGCGGAATCGATGGTCACGCCCAGCGCCCGGATCAGCCGGTAGACCAGCTCGGCGGTGGCGCAGGCGGCCGTATCGACGAACTGGAGATCCCCGAAGCCGGAATTGGTGACGTGATGGTCCACGTTGATCACGGTCGGAACCCGCCGGATGGCCTCCGCCCCGATCTGTCCGACCCGGGACAGATCGCCGCAGTCCAGCACCAGGGCGACGTCGTGGGCGTCGGCCGCGTCCAGCCGCCGACGAATCCGGTCGGCCCCCGACAGAAATCGGTAGACCGCGGGAATCCGGCTTTCGTTGTAGAGGGTGGTCCGCTTCCCCAGGGATTCCAGGGCCAGGGCCGCCGCCACCAGGGCCCCCACGGCGTCCCCGTCCGGATGGACATGGGAGGCCAGCAGAACCCGCCTACTCTTCCTCAGGCGCGTCAGAATCAGTTCGTTCATCGGATTTCAGCGACTTGAGCACCGCTTCGATTCGCTCTCCGTAGTCGAAGGACGTGTCGTAGAAAAACCGGAGTTCCGGCAGATACCGCAGGTCCAATTCCCGGCCAAGGGTCCGCTTGATGAACCCATGAGCCTTTTCGAAGCCCTCCGCCGCGCCTTCGGCCCGGGCGGGGCCGCCGGTGGGGGCGAAGTAGACCCGGGCCGTCTTGAGGTCTCGGGACAGGGCCACGCCGCTGATCAGCACTCCCTCCAGCCGGGGGTCCTTGATCTGGCGTCGCAAAATGTCCGAAAGCGCCTCCTGAATCAGCGTGGCCACGCGATCCGCGCGCACGAAGGGTTTCATAGATTGATGATCTCCAGGTCCGTTTCCACGATTTCGGCCAGCCCGAGTTCCTCGGCCATGTTGAACATCTTGTCCAGCTTGGCGTTGACCCGTCCCCGGTCGTTGCCGACCACGGAAAAGCCGATTTCCGCCCGCTGGTGGACATCGTTGGCGCCGACTTCGGCCACCGCGGCGTTGAAATGGTTCCGCATCCGGGCGACGATCGACTTGACCACCTTGCGCTTGCCCTTGAGGGAACGACAGTCATGAATCCGAAATGTGATGACGCCGACGCCCACCACCATGGCATGCCCCTTCCGTCGGCCGGTCTACAGCTCCGGCCGGATTTCCTCCAGATAGAAGCATTCGATCACGTCGCCGACCTTGATGTCGTTGTATTTTTCCATGCCGATGCCGCATTCGTAGCCGGATCGGACCTCCTTCATGTCGTCCTTGTACCGCTTCAGGGACGAGATGGTGCCCTCGTGGATGATGACGCCGTCCCGCACCAGCCGAATCTTGCGGCCCCGCTCGATCTTGCCGTCGGTGACGTGGCAGCCGGCGATGGTGCCCACTTTGGGCACGTGGAAGGTCTGGCGGACTTCCGCCATGCCCAGGACCCGTTCCTCGTAGGTGGAATCCATCATGCCGACGATGGCGTCCTTCACGTCCTTGATGACGTTGTAGATGACGTTGTAGAACCGCATGTCCACGGCCTCTTCGTTGGCCAGGGCCTGCACCTTGGCGCTGGGGCGGACGTTGAAGCCGATGATGATGGCGTCGGAAACCGCCGCCAGGGAGACGTCGGACTCGGTCACGGTTCCGGTGGCCGAGTGAATCACCCGGATGCTCACCTCGTCGTTGGAGAGCTTGGTCAGCGAGTCGGCCAGCGCCTCGATGGAGCCCTGGACGTCGGCCTTGATAATGACGTTCAGGTCCTTGACCTCGCCCTGCTTCATCTGTTCGAACAAACTGTCCAGGCTCACCCGGTTGCTCTTGGCCAGCTCCACGTTGCGCTGTTTCTGGAGCCGATGCTCGCTGACCTGCTTGGCCGCCTTGTCGTCCTCCAGGCCCACCATCTCGTCGCCGGCGCCGGGCACGCCCGAAAGCCCCAAGATGGCCACCGGATCGGCCGGTCCGGCCTTGTCCACGTTTTCGCCCAGGTCGTTGAGCATGGCCCGAACCTTGCCGTGATGAACGCCGCAGACCACCGCGTCGCCGGTGCGCAGCGTGCCCTCCTGGATCAGGATGGTGGCCAGCGGGCCTCGGCCCACGTCGAGCTGGGCCTCCACCACGTAGCCCAGGGCGTACTTGTCCGGGTTGGCGGTCAGCTCCAGAACCTCGGATTGCAGCAGGATCATCTCCAGCAGACTTTCAATGCCCTCCCCCTGCTTGGCCGACACCCGGACGAAAATGGTGTCGCCGCCCCAGTCTTCGGGCACCAGCCCCTGTTCGGAGATTTCCCGCATCACCCGTTCGGGGTCGGCCCCGGCCTTGTCCATCTTGTTGACGGCGACGATAATGGGGACGCCGGCCGCCTTGGCGTGGTTGATGGCCTCGACGGTCTGGGGCATCACGCCGTCGTCGGCCGCCACCACCAGAATCACGATGTCGGTGACGGTGGCCCCCCGGGCCCGCATGGAGGTGAAGGCCTCGTGGCCCGGCGTGTCCAGAAAGGTGATGCGCCGGTCGTTGATCTCCACGCTGTAGGCGCCGATGTGCTGGGTGATGCCGCCGGCCTCGCCCTCGGTGACGCGGGTCTTCCGGATGACGTCGAGCAGCGAGGTCTTGCCGTGGTCGACGTGGCCCATGATGGTGACCACCGGCGGCCGCTGGACCTGCTTTTCCGGATCCTCGTCCTTTTCCACCTTGAGGATGGCGTTCTCCTCGAAGGCCGCCTTCTCCACTTCGTAGCCGAACTCCGAGGCCACCAGGGCCGCGGTCTCGTAGTCGATGGTCTGGTTCACCGTGGCCATGACGCCCAGCATCATCAGCTTCTTGATCATCTCGTTGGCCTTGATGCCCATCCGCTTGGCCAGTTCGGAGAGGATGATGGCGTCGTCCACCTTGATGCGGCGCTTGATGGCCTTGGGGGTGGTGATCTGGGTCTTCTGCGGCTTGACGCCCTTGGGCCCCTTGCCCTTTCCGCCGCCCTTCTTCCCCTTGCGGGATTTCTTGCCGTACAGATCGGCCCCGTCCACCACCTCCTTGCGTTTGAAGGAGATTTTCTTCTTGGCCCAGCGGTCGCTGGTCCCGTCGTCGGCGGCGGGCGCGGCGCGGCGCTTCCGGCCCGCGTCCGCGTCGTCCCGGGCGGCCGGTTTTTCCGGCTCGCCGGCGGGGACGGGTTCCTGGCTCGGAACCGGAGGCGCCTCCTCGGGATCGGGCAGGCGGATGATCTTGGCGGGCGTATCCTTGTCCTTCTCCTTCTTGCCTCGCTTTTTCCGCTTGCCGCGCTTTTCGGTCTTGCCCTCGCCCTCGGTCTTTTCGGACTCGGGCGCGGCTTCCGTCTCGTCGGGGGCGTCCGTTCCCACGGCTTCCTTCTCCGAGGTCGGCGCTGCGTCTTCGGCCGAAGCCGTTTCCGTCGCCGGGGTTTCGGTTTCTTCGGCGGCGGCCTCGGCGGTCGCCTCTTCCGCCTTTTCGGCGGAGGAATCGGCCGTTTCCGCCGGAGTTTCCTTCGCCGTTTCGGCGTCCGAAGAGGCGGCCTCGGCCGGGGCGTCCGCCTCGGCGGCTTCTTCGGAGATCTTTTCGGGTTCCGGTTCGGGTTCCGGCTCCTTGGCGGGCGGCTCGATGATCCGGGCCCGCTCGAATTCCTCCTTGGGCCGGGCCTTCTTCTTGGCGGGTTGCCGTTTCCGCGTTTCCGGCTTCGCCTCTTCCGTTTCCCGGGCTTTTCCGGCGACCGTTTCGTCGGCGGCTTCCCCGGCGGTCTCGACCGCTTCCGAAGCCGCGTCGGCGGTTTCCGCGGCCGATCCCTTCACTTCGGAAGCCGCTTCGGCGGCGGCGTCCTTCTTCGTCTCGGCTTCGGCCGAATCCCCCGGGGCGGATTCGGCGGACGCTTTCGCTTCCGCCTCGGCCTCCCGCTTGCGCTTGCGCTTGCGGATCACCGCAGGTCTGGCGCGGCCGGCATTCGCGTCGTCCGCCTTCTTTTGGTCCGCAAGCCTGGACTTGATTTTGGAGATCGTCGCTTCGTCCAGGGAGCTCGCATGGCTTCTGACGGCGATGTCCATATCGCTGATCTTTTCGAGGAGCGCCTTGGGTTTCATTTTGAGATCCTTGGCAAGCTCATAGACTCTCATCTTCGCCATGTATAACCCCCTATCGACTCAAACGGCGGACGCGACGAGCCGGTTGGATCCGATCCGGCCCGTTGTCCGCGCGATGTTAACGTTACCGATATTCCGCAGGATTTTCGTCGGCCGACG
>CAYFVR010000016.1:0-7178 GCA_964346545.1 uncultured Desulfobacterales bacterium
ATTCCCGATTCTCCAGCCATTTTTCGCACCCTTTTTCCATTCCCCGCTTGAAATCGATCCGGAATCGCGTTATGGCCGTGACCATTCTCCGGGCCGGGCGATCCGGTTCGGAAATTCGCATTTTCTCGGACGTTTCCCCGGATATTCCATCGGATACCCCCATGGATCGACAAGTCTTTTGGCGTCTTCTGAAAACCCGGTACGGCTATCAAAGCCCGTCCCGCCCTTTTCGCCCGCCGTGGTGGCTGGCGACTCCCGCCTATTACGCGGCCGTGATCGAAGTGGTGTCCCGTCATGGGCGGTTGGCCCGCCGAGGCGACTACAACCGCTTTTTATGGGCCTCCGGCGCGCTGGAAATCATTCGGGTCGTGGAATCGGTGGGCGGCCGGGTGGAGATCGGGGGGCTGTCCGGGCTGGCCCGCCATTCGGAACCGGTGGTCATCGTGGCCAACCACATGAGCATGATCGACGCCTTTTTTCTGCCCGGCATTCTGCTCCCGTTCCGGGACATCACCTTCGTGGTCAAGCGCGCCCTCCTGAACTATCCTCAATTCGGGGCCGTGATGCGGGCCGTTCGCCCGATTGCCGTGAATCGGGAAAATCCTCGGGAGGACTTGCGAAAAGTGCTGGGCGAAGGAACGGATCATCTTGCCCAGGGCCGCTCGGTGATCGTTTTTCCCCAGGCCACCCGAAGCCCGGTGTTCGACCGGACCATTTTCAATTCCCTGGGCGTCAAGCTGGCCCGCCGGGCCGGGGTCATGGTGGTTCCCGCGGCGCTGAAGACCGATTTCCAGGGGCATGGACGACTTCTCAGAGACCTCGGCCGGATTGAGCCTCGAAAAACCATCCACATTCAATTTGGCGATCCCCTGCCGGTGGAAGGCGCGGGGCAGGTCACCCACGAGCGGGTGGCCGGTTTCATCGCCGACCATCTCCGCCGCTGGGGCGGCCAGGTCCGGGCCTGATCGTTCGCCGTGAATCCCGCCCCCGTTCTTCCCTGGCCGCCGCTCATTCCCGGTACCCTGATCCGTCGATACAAGCGGTTCCTCGCCGACGTTCGGCTGGATGACGGAACGGAAGTGACCGCCCACTGCCCCAATTCCGGCAAGATGACCGCCTGTTGCGAGCCCGGCCGCCCGGTCTGGATTTCCCGCCACGACAATCCCCGCCGAAAGCTGAAATACACCTGGGAGTTGATCGAAATGCCCGACTCCCTGGTGGGCGTGAACACCAACGTGCCCAACCGGCTGGTGGCCGACGCGATCGCCGCCGGCGCGGCGCCGGAATTGTCCGGATACGAAACCGTGCGGCGGGAAGTGAAGGTGGGGGAACATTCCCGCATCGACATCCGGCTGGACGGACCGGAGCGGCCGCCCTGCTTCGTGGAAGTGAAAAACTGCACCCTGGTGGAAAACGGCGTGGCCGCCTTTCCCGACGCGGTGACCGTCCGCGGACTCAAGCATCTCCACGAACTTCGCATCCTGGCCGCGACCGGTGCGCGGAGCGTCATCTTTTTTCTAATCCAGCGGATGGACGCCAACCGGTTTCGCCCGGCGGACGAGGTGGACCCCGCCTATGGCGCGGGGCTTCGGGAAGTCCTCGAAAACGGCGTGGAGGCCCTGGCCTACGATGTCCACATCGACCTGTCCGGCATTCGGCTGAGACGCCGATTATCGGTTTCGTTGGGACCGGGCGGGGCGTTCGGAGCTTCCGGGATGAAGAGATAAGAAGACTTCCATTCTCGATCGATTTAACTTGTGCTAACGGTTTCTCCGTGTTATTTATTGAATCAAAATCATTCCCGCGATATCTCTCCACTCTCTAAATCCGAATCCTGGGCCGACATCGGTTTTTTTGAAAGACGCTTCTCGTCCCCGGATGGCGGTATTTGTCCGCCCACCGCTTTCCTTCGATTCTTTTGATTCTTTTGATTTCGGAATCCGTTTTTCATAATTCCACTTTGGCAACCTGCTCTGAAGGCGGTTTTCTCCCCCTTTTGCAAAGAGGGCCGGGGAGATTTTTTCGGCGCGGGATGCCCGTTCCCCTGTGAGAATGGAAACCTGCCAAAGCAGAAATAAAATCGCCACAACTTTTCGTTGTTGGGGGTCCCGGCCTTCGCTTTCCCGACGCGCCACCCGCCAACCGCATCGTCGCCGTAAGGGAAACCGCCGGGTTCCGACATTCATTCGACGTAAATTCCGTCCAATGGGCGGATTTCGTCGCATTTCCCAATCGAGATCATGGCTATCCCGAAGCGCCAAGAGGCGTTTCGAACGGCGGCCGCGTCGCCGCCGCGCATTTCCTCATTACGGAAAGGAGGCGGGAGATGGAAACGAAGGAGACCGCGTATCTCAAGCTGTTCAAGGATGTGGCCGCCAAGATTAATTCGTCCCTGGACATCGCGGACGTGCTGGCGTCCATGGCGGAAGGCGCCGTCAAAACGATGAGGGTCAAGGGGTGCGCCATTTTTCTGCTGGACTGGAAGGAAAAAACGCTGCGGCTGTCCGCCGCGTCGGGCCTCAGCGACGCCTTTTTGAACAAAGGGCCCGTGGATGCGGAGAAGAGCATCGTGGAGACCCTGCGCGGCCGGCGGGTCTTGGTGACCGAAGCGGCGCGGGACGACCGGGTGCAGTATCCCGAAGCGCTTCAAAAGGAGGGGATCGCCTCCATTCTTTCCGTTCCTATTTCCACCCGTCAGAAAATCATCGGCGTGCTGCGGATTTACGCGGCCGAGGCCCGGGAGTTTTCGGACGTGGAATACCAGTTCATCGAGGGGCTGGCGGAAATTGGCGGCCTTGGCATTGAAAACGCGCGGTTGTATCAGCATTTGAAGAGCGATTACGAACGGCTGATGAACGACGTGCATCAATGGTTCGATTACGGACGGGTGCGTTGAGTTTGGGCTGAAGTTTTTATGGCCTTCGGATCGAACCCGTCGTCTCTTTGGAAGGTGGTCGGAAGGGGAAAAGAAACGCCTTGCCAGGAATTTTGGCGGGGCGTTGTTTTTTGGCGCGAGTCGGGGTAGGCTGATCTTTGGTCGGAGGCGACCGTCCCGTTGGATCGCTGCGGGCGAACGCCTGGAAAGCCGGAAGGGGAAGGTGTGGCCGGGCGCTTGGCCCGAATCCAAATTTTGAAAAGCCGGAGGGATTGTATGGAACTGAAGCCGAAAGTGACGCTGAAACAGAAGGGCGACAGCACGGGGTTGCAATTGAAGCAAAAGGGCGCAACCTCGGTTCACGCCAAATTGACCTGGACGAAGGCGGTGGATATGGATTTGCACTGCTTTTATCGCACCAAGGACGGCGCGTTCGGCCATGTCTATTTTGGGAACAAAGGCAAGGCCGGCGAGCCGCCCTACATCGTGCTGGACGAGGACGCCGGGGTCGGCAACACGGCGGGCGACAACGAGGAAAACATCCGCATCGAACAGCTGGACCATCTCGATTCCCTCATCATCGCCACGAATATTTTCAAGTTTTTCGGATTTCTCTCCAAAGGCGAGAACTTCGCCAAATACGACGGCCGGGTGGAGGTGACCACCAACGCGGGCGACGTGATCGAGGTGCCGCTGACCTCCGAGGAACTGGGGAAGTGGTGCGTGATCGCCAAGATCGACAACACCAGCTCGGCGCCGAAGGTGATCAACGTCAATCAAGTCCAGAAGGACGAGCCGAAAGAGGATATGGTGTAGGGGGATGGCTGACGGTAAACCAACGAGCGGCGGCGCCCATCCATTTGGGTCCGACCGAATGCCCCAAGAATACGACCTGGATTACGACCAGGCCCGGCCGAACCGCTTTGCCGATCTGCCGGGGGAGCATTTTCGGATGGTATCTCTTGATCCAGACGTGGCCCGGTATTTTTCTTCCTCGGAATCGGTCAACAAGGTCCTTCGGGCCATCATCGAAGCCATGCCGGAAGCGGCGCAAGAGCGGGCTTAAAAAAACGATCCGGGTTCAGGCGTCGCGGAGGATGAAGCCGATTATCCATCGTTTCCCCGCACCCCGCGCACGTAAAAATATCCCGTAAAATCATGGGCCGCCACGAAGCCCAGGTCCAGGCTGACGTACCAGGCGGCGATGTGGGAGCGGCGGTCGCAACTCCAGAGCCATTTCTGGGTGGCGTCGAACACCGGCGGGATGCAAAGCGCCGTTCCCTGGGGCGGCGGATCGACCAACGTGCGCAGCTCCTCCACCGTGGGCATTCGCCAGTCCCGAAAGCCGCCGAAACGGTTCCGGTTCAACCGATCGATGTAATTCTCGGCCTGTTCCCAAGTGACCGGATATTCGGAGCCGGAGCGCTCCCAGGTCAGTCCGGTGGCGCGGTCATGCACGACCCCGTCTTCCCGCTCCACGAAATCATTTCGCACGTAGGGCTCCGGCCGCCACAATTCGTCCAGCCCGAACCGTTCCCGCGCCATCTGGGGGCGAACCTTCACCGGCTGGTTCCGAGGCGGGCGGGCCATGGGCGTTGGCGGCGCGTCGGCCGATAGATCGGCTTCGGACACCGCGCATTCCCGATCCCGTTCCGCCCGCCATCGAACGAAACAATCCTCCAGGGCGGCCAGCATTTCGGAGGCTTTCGGATACCGGTCCTCCGGCCGCAAGGCCAGTGCAGTTTCCGTCATCCGGTCCCAGCGTTTATTCAAGTCGGGATTCAGCCGGCTGGGCGGCGCGGGGGACTCCATGGGCAGTCGGCCGGTCAGCATCCGATAGAGCATGACGCCCAGGGCGTAGAGATCGGCGGTTTCGTCCGCCGCGTCGGGGTCCTCCTCCTGTTCCGGCGGCGCGTAATAGGGCGTGCCCACTTTCAGGTTGTCCGGTCCCCGGAAGGTTTCCCCCCGTAGCTTGGACAGGCCGAAATCGCAGATTTTTACGGTGTCCTGGTCGGTCACCAGCAGGTTGAACGGCTTGATGTCCCGGTGGATGATTCCGGCGTGGTGGAGGCGGGCCAGCCCATGAAGGGCCTGCCGGGCGTACCGCACCGCTTTTTCCACCGGCAGCACCCGGGACGGCCGCTCGGTTTCGTAGCTCTCCCCGATCATGGTTCCCAGATTGTTGCAGAAATATTCCATGGTGTAGAAAGGGCGGTCGTCGGCCTCGTCGAAGTCCCACACGTCCACCAGATTGGGATGGCGAAGGTTGGCCATGGTGACCGCTTCGGCGGTGAAGAGTTCCCGAAGCCGGTCCATGCCCACCAGCGCGGTGAGAAATTCGTTGGGCTTGAGCTGCTTCATGGCGACCATTTTTCCGGTCACCGGCATTTCGACTTTGAACACGTTGGCCATGCCGCCCCGGCCGAGCTGTCCCCGCACGATGTAGCGTCCGATGGTTTTCATGCATATTTTCCGTTGTGTTGAGCGTCGGCGAAATCCGTGGAGTATAAAGATCGGACATTCTATTGTAAAGTCCGGAAGAAAGGGGAGGGGATGATCGAGACCGTCGTCATCATGGGCGCCGCGGGGCGGGATTTCCACAATTTCAACATCTACTTCCGGGGCAATTCCCGCTATCGAGTGGTCGCCTTCACCGCCACCCAGATTCCCGACATCGAAGGCCGCCGCTACCCGCCCGATCTGGCGGGGGAGGGCTACCCCGAGGGCATTCCCATCCATCCCGAAGGCGATCTGGCCGAGCTGATCGGCGCCCATCGGGTGGATTTGGTGGCCTTCTCCTACAGCGACGTGCCCCACGAAACGGTCATGCATCGGGCGTCCCTGGCCATGGCCCACGGGGCCGACTTCATCCTCATCGGCGCCAGCTACACCATGCTCCGTTCCGAGAAGCCGGTGGTGGCCGTCTGCGCCGTTCGCACCGGCTGCGGCAAGTCCCAGACCACCCGGCGCGTCGCCGAGATCGTCCGGGAATCGGGCCGTCGTCCCGTGGTGGTCCGCCATCCCATGCCCTACGGCGATCTCGCCGCCTCCGCCGTCCAGCGCTTTTCCGATTACGCCGATTTCGATCGGCACGGCTGCACCATCGAGGAGCGGGAGGAGTACGAGCCGCTGGTGGACCGGGGCATCGTGGTCTACGCCGGGGTGGATTACGCGGTGATTCTCCGCCGGGCGGAGCAAGAGGCGGACGTGATCGTGTGGGACGGCGGCAACAACGACACGCCGTTCTTCCGGCCCGACGTTCACATCGTGGTCTTCGATCCCCACCGCCCCGGCCACGAGTTGCGCTACTATCCCGGCGAAACCAATCTGCTGATGGCCCACGTCGCGGTCATCAACAAAGTGGATTCCGCCGAGGCCGACGGAATTTCCGAAGTGCGGGGGAACATCGAAACCCACGCGCCGGAGGCCGACATCATCCTGGCGGAGTCTGCCATCACCGTTGACGATCCCGAAAAGATTCGCGGACGGCGGGTGCTGGTGGTGGAAGACGGCCCCACCCTGACCCACGGGGAAATGGCCTTCGGCGCCGGCTGGCTGGCGGCCAAGCGAAATGAGGCGGGGGAAATCGTGGACCCCCGCCCCTTCGCGGCGGAATCCATCCGCTCGGTCTTCGACCGGTATCCCCACATCGGGCCGGTGCTGCCGGCCATGGGCTACGGGGAAAAACAGATCAAGGCGCTGGAGGAAACCATCCGAAAGGCCGATTGCGACCTGGTCCTCTGCGCCACTCCCATCGACCTGCCGCGCCTCATCGACGTGGGCCATCCCGCCCAGCGGGTCCGGTACGAATACGCCGATCATGGCGAGCCGACGCTTGGAGAGGTTTTGACGCGGCGGTTGTCGGAGTTGAATGACTAATCAATTGAAAAAGTAATGGTTTTTTTGCGGATAGATGGAAAATTTCACCATCCGGAGGGGGGCCGAAATGGAGACGAACGACAAAAAAGACACGACCAACTCTGATGCGACCTTCTCCGAGGAAGCGCCCACGGAATCTTCGAAAAAGGATTGGCGAAAGAAGATGACCATTCGGCCACGTATCCTGGTTTCGACGGAAGAGTTCATCCAGCCGATCGAGGATATTTGGGATGGCTATGTCTGATTCGGAAGGAAGCCCGATGGCGTCCAATTCCAAAAAAGAAATCCTCGTCGTCGCCCTGGGCGGCAACGCCTTGATCCGCAAGGGGCAGGCGGGGACCATCGACGAGCAGTTCGAGAATCTCCGCACGCCGATGGAGCAGGTGGCGCGGCTGTCCCGGGATTTCCGGATCATTCTGACCCA
>CAYFVR010000016.1:7278-14072 GCA_964346545.1 uncultured Desulfobacterales bacterium
GGCGGGGGAATTCCGGTGATCCGGGAAGGGCGGAGTTTCGCCGGCGTGGACGCGGTGATCGACAAGGATCTGGCCAGCGCCCGGCTGGCCGCCGAGGTCGGGGTGGATCGGTTTCTCATCGCCACCGACGAGCCCGGCGCGGCCCTGGACTACGGGACGCCGGATCAGCGATTTCTCCCCGAAATGACGGTGGAGGAAGCCGAAGGCCAACTGGAAGCGGGCCAGTTCCCCGCCGGCTCCATGGGTCCCAAAATCGAGGCGGCCGTCGCCTTCGTAAAGTCGGGGGGGCGAGAGGCGATCATCGCCTCGGTGGACCGGATCGGCGAGGCGGTTGATGGCCAAACCGGTACGCGAATCGTGAGAGGTGGATGAATCGCCGGGGTTCCGTCCACATTTTTTTCCAAAGGGAAGGCAGGGAGAAAAACCATGACGCAAGCGCTCAAAAAAACGGGAATCCCTCCGGAGGTTTATTTGGACATGGAGCGGAACGCCGAATTTCGTTCGGAGTATTACCATGGCGAAGTGTTCGCCATGACCGGGGCGTCCTTTCGCCACAATCAGATTGCCATGAACATTTCCACCCATTTGCACCATTCGTTGAAGAACTCAGGATGTTTCGTTTTCATGGCGGATATGAAAGTACAGGCGGAGCCGGGCCTGCGCTATACCTACCCCGACGTGATGGCGGTCTGCGGAGAGATCGACTTTCCCGGCGGGCGGGACGACGTGATCGCCAATCCGATTCTGATCGTGGAAGTGCTTTCCAAATCCACCCGGGATTACGACCGGGCCGGCAAGTTCACGGGGTACCGGAACATCGCCGCCTTGCGGGATTTCCTGGCGGTGGATCAATATTCGGCCCATGTGGAGCATTATTCGCGGATGGAAGACGGATGGCGGCTTCGGGATTGCAAAGGGCTGGAAAGCGACGTGATTTTGACCGGGCTGGAGCTTCGATTGCCCTTGTCGCTGATTTACGAGCGGGTGGATTTTCCGGAGCCCACGCCGGAAGAATTGGCCGAGGAAGCGGAGTTGATGCGGCGGCGGGATTAAAAAAAGGCCCCGGCGGGCTTGCCGGAGCCTTTCGTAAAAATCCCTGAAACCCCAATCGGTTTCGCGGCTACCCGATTCGAACCAGGAGCGCCCGGACTTCGCCGGCCAGCTCGTCGCTGAGTTCGGAAAGGTCGGGATCGCGTTCTCCTTCGACAATGGCGTGGAGAATCTCGCCCAGCTTTTGGACGTTTTCCGGCAGGCCCGGCGTCTGGGACATGGCCTGGGTCAGGTTCCGAATCTGAAGAACGGCTTCCTCGGAGGCCTCCGGACGACAGGCGGCTTCCACCTGCTCCATCAACTGTCCAAGGGTGATGGCCTCGTCCTCGCCGGCCGGAGCGGAATCCGGTTCCGCCTCGGGCGGATACGGATCCTCCCCGTCGAGGCGCAGCAGGATGGCGTGAACGATGGTCGCGTCGGCCGGGTCCAGGGATTCGATTAGCGCCGCTTCATCTCGCTCTCCGTCTTCCACTATTCGCCGGATCGGATGGCCGACCTCCCAGCCGCTTTCCGAGAGCTGGTCGTAGAGTTGGTCCACGTGGACCTTGGCTTCGGCGTCTCCGTTGCAGGCGGCCACGACCACTTCGATAACGGGGCGAAAATGGCGAAGAATGTCCGCGGCCTGTTCGCGGGGCGCTTCCGAACCCGGAGGGAAGGGGTCCTCGCCGCGCAGACGGGCCAAGATCGCCCGAATGATCACCGCGCCCTGGGGTTTGGTCGATTCGGTCAAGGTCGTTTCGTCGCGTTCGCCCTGGATGATCGCTTCCACGGCGTCCACGGAGGGCGCGTCCTGTTTCCGCCATTCCGGGAAAACCGCCGCCACCCGGCCGTGGGCATCTTGGTCGCCGCCCGCCGCCGCAACGACGCCTTCAATCACCGGACGAAAATGATTGAGCAGTTCCGCTTCCGGGTTTTGGGGAGCGGCCTCGGCCGTCGATTCGGCTTCCGGGGGATACGGGTCTTTTCCCTCCAGCCGGGCCAGAATGGCCTGAACCACGGCGGTCCCTTCCGGGCCGACCTCCCGCGTCAGCGCGTCGGCGTCCCGTTTCCCGTCCCAAATGGCTTCGATGGCTTCCACGCAGGGCGGATCCTGTTCCCGCCAGGCGGGGAAAATTTTACGGACATTTTCAACGGCTTCCTCGTTGCCATGGCAACCGGCAACGACGGCTTCAATTACGGGCTTAAATTGGGTGAGGATGGCGATCCCCTTTCATGGTGGGTGAAAAGTTCGGGATTCTCTTTCGAAAATGATGAAGAAACCGTAGTGAACATGGGGTCTTGAAACGGCCGTGTCAAATTCCCCGGCCGCCGGGCTTTCCTTTCTCGCCGGTTCCGACCGGTTCCCGACCTCGGACCTCGGACGGCGGCGGAAGGAAAAGCTGGACGGTTTGGGCGGGTGCAACGACCGTCTCCAACGGGTTCCCTCTATCTCCGGCCTTGACCCTGGAGATGGCATCCCCTAAAACATGCAGAATGTGAACGCCTTGAAAGAAATGGAAACCAATATGCGGGAAGTGGTGGAGTTGACCAAAGAGCTGGTCCGAATTCCTTCGATGCATTCGCGGCCGGAGGAGATCGCGCGGTGCGTGGATCGGGTGGTGGAATATCTGGAGGCCGCGGGCGCGAAGGCGTGGCGGATGGAACACGCGGGGGTTCCCTCGGCCATGGCGCTGCCGACGGAATCGTCCACGCCGGTTTTGTTGATGAGCCATGTGGACGTGGTGGACGCGTCCGAGGAATTGTTCAATCCCGAGGAGCGGGACGGGAAGCTTTTCGGTCGGGGAAGTCTGGACGACAAATACGCGGTGGCGCTGTCGCTCGTCCTGTTCAAAAACCGGTTGGAAAAACTCCGATCCCAAGGGCGGGACCAGTCGGCCATGCCCTTCGGCGTCCTGATCACCGGCGACGAGGAGGTGGGCGGCGCCAACGGCGTGCGGCCCGCGCTCCAAACCTTCAAGGCCGATTTCGGGCTGGCGTTGGACGGCGGCGACGTGCGCAACATCGTGGCCAAGGAAAAGGGCATTTACCGGCTGCGGCTGACCAGCAAAGGGCGCGCCGCCCACGGCTCCACCCCCTGGCTGGGCGTGAACGCCGTGGAGCGGCTGATGGACGATTACCGGAAAATTCAGTCGTTCTTCCATCCCTCCGCCTTCGGCCATGAAGCCGAGGATCACTGGCACCGCACGTTGAACCTCGGCACCATCCAGGCCGGCCAGTCCATCAACCAGGTGCCCGATCGGGCCGTTGCCGAGCTGGACATCCGGTTTACGGAGCATGACGACATGCCGGCGCTGCACAAGGAAATGCAGGCGGCCATCGCCGGGGAGCTGACGCTCATTTCCAAGTCCCCGATGTTCTACGCCGGGGAAACGCCTTATCTGGATATGCTGCGCCAGGCGTCTCCGGATTCCGAACTCGGGGTGGAGCACGGGGCCAGCGACGCCCGGTATCTCTCCGACCACGGCATTCCGGGGGTGGTCTGGGGCGTGGACGGAGACCGCAGTTTTCACGCGCCGGACGAGCACATCGACCTGTCCAGCCTGGAAATTCTGTACCGGCGGCTGGATGATTTTATGGATCGGGTCGCCGCCTTCCGAGACGGAGAAGCGAAGGCGTGAAGGGTTCACGCGACCGGAGGAACGAGTCGGAAGACCGGACGGGTCAACCGCGACCCCTGCGATTTGTGCTGTTCAACATCGCCTACGGGTCCGGGGCGGGACCCAATCTCCACTTTCCGTTTCCCTACGCGGGTCACATCAAATCCACGACCAAAAATTTCGACCGGATTGTTCAGTTTCTTCGCTCCCAGGGACCGGACATCGTCGGGCTGGTGGAGGTGGACGCGGGCTCCTTCCGATCCGGAAATTCCAACCAGGCGGAATTGATCGCCAAGGCGCTGGACCATCGGCCCATTTACGAATCCAAATACGGAACCACCTCGATGGCCCGGCACGTGCCGGTGTTGAACAAGCAGGGAAACGCCCTTTTGGTGAACCGGCCGGTGGTCCGCCGGCGGCTGCACTATTTCAGCCTGGGGATGAAGCGGCTGGTGCTGGAAGTGGAGATGGCCGATTTCACCGTGTTTCTGGTCCATCTCAGCCTCAAGTTCCGAATCCGGCACCATCAGCTTCAGGAGCTGTACGACTTCGTCCGGTGCGCGCGGAAACCGGTCGTCCTGGCGGGGGATTTCAACGCGTTCTGGGGCGATCGGGAGTTGGCCCTGTTTCTGGCGGCCACCGGTCTGCAATCCGCCAACGCCAACGGCGATCCGTCCTATCCCAGCCGCGCCCCTCGTATACAGCTCGATTATATTTTCCACGATCCCGAACTGGCGACCCGGAATTTTCATATTCCGCCGATTCGCCTGTCCGACCATGCGCCGCTGGTCTGGGATTTTACCTGCAACGGGTGCCCGGCCGCCCCGCCGCCTTCCGGAGAGATGCTTTCATGAAGCCATTGGACGCCTTCAACCAGGGACTGCTCGATTTTCTGGCCGCTTCGCCCACCCCTTTTCACGCCGCGGCCAACGGGATGGCCTTGCTGACCGAGGCCGGTTTTCAACCGCTGGCGGAAGCCGACGCGTGGGAGATCGCCCCGGGCGGCCGGTACGTGGTGACCCGGAACGGGTCCGCCCTGCTGGCCTTCACCATGGGTTCCAAACCGCCGGCGGAAATCGGATTTCACATGGCCGGGGCGCATACCGACAGCCCCGGCCTGCGGCTGAAGCCCAAGCCTGGAATCGTTCGCCACGGCGCGGCGCAACTGGGCGTGGAGGTTTACGGCGGACCCCTTCTCCATCCCTGGTTCGACCGGGACCTTTCCATGGCCGGCCGGGTCACCTGTCGCACGGGATCGGGGGCAATCGTGAGCCGATTGGTGGATTTCCGGGAGCCGGTGGCGATGATTCCCAGCCTGGCCATCCACTTCGACCGGGAAGCCAACAAAGGCCGGGCCATCAACGCCCAGGACGATTTGCCCCCCGTCGTCGCGCTGGCGGGGGAGGATGAAGAGGCTCCGGATATCCGCGATATTCTGCTTCGACGCCTTCGGGAGGAAGAGCCGGAGACCGAAGTGGCCGCCGTGTTGGATTTTGAAATGTGCCTCTACGACGCCCAGCCCCCGAATTTCGTTGGACTGAAGCGGGAGTTCATCGCCGGCGGTCGCCTGGACAACCTGATGAGCTGCTACGCGGGCCTTCAAGCCATTGCGGAGGCGGAGTCGGAATCGCCCTGTCTGTTGATTCTGAACGACCACGAGGAAGTGGGCAGCAATACCGGCGGCGGCGCCGCGGGGCCGTTTCTCCATGCGGTGCTGAACCGGCTCTGTCCCGACCCGGAATCCCTGGCGCGGACGGTGGCGCGGTCCCAATTGATCTCCGCCGACGACGCCCACGGGGTCCACCCCAATCATGCCGGAAAGTCGGACCCGGAACATCAGCCGCTTCTCAACGGCGGGCCGGTCATCAAGGTCAACGCCAGCCATCGGTACGCCTCCAATAGCGAAACCGCCGCCCGGTTCCGAGCCCTGTGCCAAACGGCGGAAGTGCCCGTTCAGGAATTCGTGATGCGAAGCGATCTGGCCTGCGGCAGCACCATCGGTCCGCTGACCGAGGCCCGCATCGGGGTGGCCACCGTGGACGTGGGCGTGCCGATCTGGGCCATGCATTCCATCCGGGAGACCGGCGGCAGCCGGGACACCCACTACCTGTACCGTGCGCTGCGGCCGTTTTTCGGCGCTGCGGTTACAGGTTCCGGAGGCGGCGAAAAGGCGTAGATTTCGTTTTTACGCCAGTTTGGAGTTCCGCCTTGGGGCGCAATGCCGTTCATTTTGGCGAAAAATGGTAGGGGCGAATCGCATTCGCCCTCTGGCAATCCGGCACATTCGTCCTTTGGAAATCCCAAAGTGAACGGCATTGCCTTTCGGCGGGACGAATCGGCCAGACGAAAGGAAATTGGTTTCATGCGAGCGGTGGTGCAGCGGGTGCGAGAGAGTTCGGTAACCGTGGACGGCGAAACGGTGGGGGAAATCGGCCCCGGCCTGATGGTGTTGCTGGGCGTGGCCGACGACGACGCCGAAAGCGACGCCGACTTTCTGGTTGAAAAGGTGGTCCACTTGCGAATTTTCGAGGACGGCCAGGGAAAGATGAATCGCTCCCTGCTGGACGCCGGCGGCTCGCTGCTGGTGGTCAGCCAGTTCACCCTGCTGGGGGATTGCCGGAAGGGGCGACGCCCCTCTTTCGTCCATGCCGCCCCGCCGGAAAAGGCGGAGGCGCTTTACGAATATTTCGTGAAGAAAGCCCGAACCCATGGTTTGCCGGTGGAAACGGGCCGGTTTCGGGCCATGATGGACGTATCTTTGGTGAATCATGGTCCCGTGACGCTTCTTCTGGAAAGCCGTTGACCGCGGGACTCGGGGGCGGAGACTCGAGCCCGACGGTTGACCGGGAATGGCGGGACACGCGGGTCGTGGCCGTGGTCAATACCGCGGCGGGTTTTTTTCAAGGCGATCCCCAGGCCGAGGGCATGATCCGCCCCGTGGATCTGTCGGAGGTCAACGGCCGTTTTTTTCTCCACAACGCCGCCCTGGGCATTCATCCCCATGCGGTGGAGCGGCGGGAGCGGTACCGCCGGGAATGGGGAATCAACAAGGCCATCGCGGTCGGCTACGCCCTGCTGGAGGCGGTCTGGAAACCGCCCCTGCTGGAAGGCCATCTTCAGGCCCGGGAGCGGGCCGAGTTCATCCGG
>CAYFVR010000016.1:14172-29337 GCA_964346545.1 uncultured Desulfobacterales bacterium
CCATCGACAGCCGGAAGAAAAAGCTGAAGGTGCTGCTGGACGGCGAGCTGGTCCGGATGAAGCCGCCCCTGGAATTTCGGGTGCGGCCGGGCCTGCTTCGGGCCTTGATTCCACCGTCCACCCGGAAGCCGCCCGCCGCGGCGGAGGTGAAGTAGCCGGTCGCCGCTCCGGCGTCCCGATTCCGGAACTTTTTTCTTTGCACTTCCCCTTTGCTGGAGGCTCCGCCATGCAGGAAATCATCGCGGTCATTTTTGATTTTGACGACACGCTGGCCCCGGACAGCACGTCGGGATATCTGGATCGGATGGGCGTGGCGGTGCCGGATTTCTGGCGGGACGAAGTGCAGCCGCTGTTGGACGACGACTGGGACCCGGTCCCGGCCTACCTTTATAAAATGATCGAGGTCTCCCGGAACGGGCCGCGTCCCTTTACCCAATCGAGTTTCGAGGACTGGGGTCGGCGAATGGCCCTTCACCCCGGCGTGGAAACCATTTTTGATCGGCTCCGCGACTATGCCCGGGAACTCAATCCTCGGCTGGTGGTGGAGTTTTACCTGATCAGCAGCGGCATCGGCGAGGTGCTGCGCCAAACCCGGATCGCGGGGGAATTCAGCGATATCTGGGCGTCGGATTTCCACTACGACGAATCGGGACGAATTGCCTTTCCCAAGAAAATCGTCAGCTTTACCGACAAAACCCGGTACATTTTTCAGATTCAGAAGGGGATTTTCGGAAAGCGCGGGCGGGGACGGCCCTTCGAGGTGAACCGGAAATTTCAGAAGCGGGACATTCGGGTGCCGCTGGATCAGATGATCGTGGTGGGGGATGGATTTACCGACATCCCCTGTTTTTCCCTGGTGAAAAAGGCCGGCGGCGTGGCCATCGGCGTGTTCGACCAGGAAAACCGGGAAAAATGGGGCCGGGCCTGGGGATTCATCGAAGACGGCCGGGTGTCCAATCTGGTCCCGGCCGACTACGGCGAGAAATCGGCCCTGACCACCTCCCTGATGATGGCGCTCCAAAGCTTGGCCAACCGGGTGTCGCTGCGGGCGCAGACGTATCAGGGATGACGAGGCGTTATTTGGAGAAAATGCCCGTCGCCAGGGCCTTCTGCACCTCGACGATGTTGCTGCCTCGGCTGAACGTTTTCTGGATCGGCTCCTCGGTTCCGGAGATGAAAATTTTCAGCTCGGAGTCCATGTCGAAATGGCCGGCGGATTCGATGATGAAATGGGTGATGCTTTTGTAGGGGATGCAGTGGTACTCGATTTTTTTCCCGGTCATCCCCTGTTTGTCCACCAGGATCAGCCGACGGTTGGTAAAGATGAACATGTCCCGGATCAGCTTGTACGCCCGTTCAATGGTTTCGCCTTCGGCCATCAGCGCGCCGAGGTTTTCCTCCACGTCTTCCACGTCCACTTCGGATACGTTGCCCAGCAGGCCGGAAAAAAGTCCCATGGTTTTCTCCAATTCTTGGGTTGGGGCGGCCGACCGCCCGGAAATTTGTCGAGGTTCCATGATCGACCATCCTCTTGATTCTCATACCCCCGGCGGCGTTTATCTCTGCCAGGTTTCCGAAACCGTTTCCTGTGGCGCATGCTGCGGGTTGTACAACGTGGCCGATCCGTCCCGGCCCGCCCTGCACCGGTTGCTGGCCCGGCGCACGGAGCGGTTCTCCCGGGCGCCCCGAACCGTGGACGCCATCACCGATTTCGAGGCGGAAATCCGGGCCGCCGAACCGGCGGAGCGGCCCCTGCCGGAATATCATCACTGCGCCTTTATCGGTCTCATCGGCCACAACCGGTCCCGGGTCGGCTGCCTTCTCCATCCCTTGGCGGACGGAAACAACGGGCTCGATTTTCGCGGGCTCAGCTTTTACGGCGGGATGGCCTGCAACGGCTATTTCTGCCCGAGCTGCCGGGAGATGCCCGCCCGGATCAAGCGGAGCGTTCGCGCGGCCGCCGACGACTGGCATTTGTACGGCATGGTGATCACCGAGAGCCGGCTGCTGACCGGCCTGGTGGCGGCCGCCGAATCCCGGGCCAACCGGCGGCTCGATCCCGCCATGCTGTCCGCCGACCCCGCCGCGGCCGATGCCTTTCGGAATCTGCTCGCGTTGAAACGGGACTGGCCCTTTCGAACCGATCCCGCCCAATCCATCCATTATTTTTTTAAAGACGGCCTCTATCCTCGGCCTTCGATTGATCCGACCCGCCCGGGCTCGACGCCCGCGGAATGGACCCCGTTGCTTTCGGAATTGGGCGGCGATTGGTCGGCGGCCCACGCCATTCCGGAAGCGGAATCCCGGATCGCCGCCGCCGTGGATCGTTTCGCGGCGGAACTCCGGCGCATGGCGGCGGCCGTTCCCCAAGGGGCCTGAACCGATGGGGGCGGGTCGGTTCGATGGGGAGGCGATTCGGATCGATTCCGGATGGCCTCCGGCGGTTTTCGGGCCCGTTTCCGCCGGGCGCCCCTTCCCGGTCGGGAATCTTGCGTTTCCAGAGCGGATCGCCCCGTTTTGCGCTTTCGACTCGCGCCGCCGCCGAAATCAGGGGGCGTAGGTTTCCTCCAGCCGTTCGATGTCGTCCTCGCCCAGGTAGCCGCCGGACTGGACTTCGATGACTTCCAGCGGAATTTTTCCGGGGTTGGTCAGCCGGTGCGGTTCGCCCTGGGGAATGTAGGTGGAATTGTCCTCCTGGAGGATGGTCTCCTGCTCGCCTCGGTGGACCAGCGCCGTGCCTCGCACCACGATCCAGTGTTCGGCCCGGTTGTAATGTTTTTGCAGGCTCACCGTGGCGCCGGGCTTCACCGTCACCCGGTTGACCCGGAACCGCTCGCTCACCGCCAGCGTCTCCGACGATCCCCACGGGCTGTAGGCGGTTTTGTGGCCGATCGCCTCGTGCCGTCGTCCCGCCTTCAGCGCCTCCACGATTCGTTTCACCTCCTGCACCCGGTCCCGGGGAGAAATGAGCACCGCGTCGGCGGTTTCCACCACGATGTGGTTGGAAAGGCCCACCGCCGCCACCAGCCGGGACGAGGCGTGGAGATAGCTATCCTTCACGTCGTGAAGCAGCACGTCGCCCCGCACCACGTTGGCGTCCCCGTTCTTTTCGCCCACCTGCCAGAGCGCCTCCCAGGAGCCCAGGTCGTTCCAGCCCGCCGAAAGCGGGACCATGGCCCCCTTTTCCGTGTGTTCCATGACGGCGTAGTCGATGGAATCGCTGGGGCATGCGTCGAAGGCGACCGGGTCCAGGCGGAAGAAGTCGAGGTCGGCCTGGCCTTCCACCAAGGCGGTTCGGCAGGCGGAGACGATTTCCGGCGCGAAGCTTTCCATTTCCGAGAGCACCTCCGATGCCCGGAACAGGAACATTCCGCTGTTCCAGCAATACTCGCCGGATGCCAGGTATTCCTTGGCGGTGTCGAGATCCGGCTTTTCCACGAAACGGCGGATGGCGGAGGCCTCGGCCGTCGTTTCCGCCGTCGTTTTCGCGGTCAGGGTCTCGCCCTTTTGGATGTAGCCGTATCCGGTTTCCGGGGCTTCCGGCACGATGCCGAAGGTGATCAGGCGGCCGGCCTCGGCGAAGGCCGCGCCGGTTTCCAGGGCGGCGTGGAGGGCGGCCTCGTCCTGGATGAAATGGTCGGCGGGCAGGACCAGCAGGCCGGGGTCCTCGTCGTTGGAGCGGGCCCACAGGGCGGCCACGGCCACGGCCGGGGCGGTGTTGCGGCCCATGGGTTCCAGGATGATGGCGCCGGCGTCCTTTCCGATGGTTCGAAGCTGTTCGGCCACCATGAACCGGTGGTTTTCGTTGCAGATGACGATGGGATCGCCGATGCCCCGGAAGCCGTCCAGCCGGAGCAGGGTGTCTTGCAGCATGGTTCGATCGCCGGTGAGTTCCAGCAGTTGCTTGGGATACAGTTCCCGGGAAAGGGGCCAGAGTCGGGTGCCGGACCCGCCGGCCAGAATGACGGGATAAATCATGATCCATCCTCGCGGGGTTCGAAATGGTGGAAGCGCCGCCGCGGCCGCGGCGGCACCAATGTCAGATGTAGTCTTTCTCGCTCAGGAAAAAGAGGACGTTTTTGACGGATTCGTTGGGCGTCATGGTGGAGGTGTCGATGCGCACCTCGGGGTTCATCGGCGTCTCGTAGGGATCGTCCACGCCGGTGAAGCCTTTGATCAGTCCGGCCCGGGCCTTGGCGTACATGCCTTTCCGGTCCCGTTGTTCGCAGACCTCAAGCGGCGTGGAGATGTGGACCTCCACGAATCCGCCGTAGGCCTCGATGGTGGATCGGATTTCCGAGCGGGTGGCGGCGTAGGGGGCGATGGGGGCGCAGATGGCGATGCCCCGGTTTTTGGTGATTTCGCTGGCCACGAAGCCGATGCGCCGCACGTTGACGTCCCGGTGTTCCCGGCTGAAATTCAGCTCCCGGGAGAGATTGCGTCGCACGATGTCGCCGTCCAGCAGGGTCACGGGCCGGTCGCCCATCTCCAGAAACCGGGAATAGAGAATCCGGGCGAGGGTCGATTTCCCGGCGCCGGAAAGGCCGGTGAAAAAAACGGTGAGCCCCTGCCGGCGGGGCGGGGGATAGGAACGCTGAAGTTCCGCGACCACTTCCGGGAAGGTGGCCCAGTCGGGGATGCGCCGGCCGGTGCGGATGCGATTGCGCACGTCGAATCCGGAAAAGGAGATGGCCTGGCTTCCCGGCGGCACGGCGTCGGCGAAGCGGAATTCGTCCTCGAAGGGAAGGTAGACCATTTCCGGATAGGCCAGAATTTCGATGCCGATTTCCTCGGCGGCGGCTTTGGCGGTTTCCTGGGACTCCTCGGGCGCGTAAAACGGCTCTCCTTCCGCGGTAAGACCGGGATTGGCGTGATGGGGACCGACGATGAAATGGGTGCAGCCGTAGTTTTTGGCGATGATGGCGTGGAGCAGGGCGTCCCGGGGGCCGGCCATCCGCCCCGCCAGGGGCAGCAGGTTCAGCAGATGGGTGTCCGGCGGGTACTTTTTCATCACCTCCCGGTAGCAGCGAATTCGGGTGTAATGGTCGAAGTCGCCCGGATGGGTGATGCCGGCCGTGGGCAGAATGAGCAGGTTGGCCTCCGCGTCCCGCATGGCCCGCCGGGTCATTTCGAACTGGGGACGATGGATGGGATTCCGGGTTTGAAATCCGACCATCCGCTCCCAGCCCAGCTTCCGGCAAAGCGCCCGGATTTCGGCGGGGCTGTGGCGGAGCTGCTGGAAGTCGTAGTGGGGCGGCAGATGGATCACCTCCAGCCGGCCGCCCACGTAGTGGTCTCCCGTCGCGTGGAACAGGTGGCGGACCCCCGGATGCCCTTCGTCCAGGGCGCCGAAGACCTGGCGCGCCTCCTTTTCCCGCTCCACTTCCCAGATGTCCTCGATGTGCAGCACCGCCAGCAGAAATCCTTCGGGGTCCCGCAGGGCCGCCGACTGGCCGGCTTCCAGCCGCCGGGCCTGAAGATCGCTCACGTCCAGGCAGATCGGCATGGGCCAGAAGGCGCCGTCCTGTAGGCGCATTCGGTTCAAAACGGACTCGTAGTCCGCGTTGACCATGAATCCGGTCAGCGGCGAAAAGGCCCCGGTGGCGATCAGCTCCAGATCGCACATCTGCCGTTCGCTCAAGGCGATTTCGGGCAGGTTGTTGGCGAACGCCTTGAGCGTGGGAATGCGTTCCGGTTCGACCCGAACGTCAACGAGCGGGTCGGCGGGGTTCGCGGCGACATCGGTCATGGGAAAGCCTCCGAAAAGAAATCTGGGGACGGGCGCCCGGCGCGGGCGCGGGAAACGCTGTTGCGGGCCTCCGGCCGAATGCCGGGAAGCGCGGGGACGAACAGGGGCTCTGTAATACGACGGGGCGGAAAGATCAAGCCTCGGCTGGTTCCGTCGCCGACCCGGCGGGATTCCCCGGTTCTTGGCGCCGGGCCAGCGCCAGGAACCGGTCGGCCTCTTCGGTTCGACCGCGTTTTCGGCAGCCGGCCGCGTAAATTCGGCATTTTTCGGCCAAAACCTGGCGGGCCGCCTTTTCCTGGTCCGGGGAGAGGTCGCCCGCCTCCAGCAGCTTTTGGATGGCCCGGACCCGATATCGGTCCAGGCCCGCCATTCGGGAGAGCTGGTCTTCGTGGCCCCCGTGTTTGACGATGAGCGGCTTGTCCACGAGGTGGACCGGATGCCGTCGGGCCACCCGGAGCCAAAGGTCGTAGTCCTCGCAGGCCGGCAGGGATTCGTCGAAGAGGCCGATCTCGTCGAACAGGCTTCGGCGGACCATGACGGCCGACGGGCTGACCAGGCAGAGCGCCAGGGAGGGTTCGAAGATCATGCCGGATCGTTTTCGGTGCCGGCGGCGCGGGTTGACCCGAACCCCGTTCCGAACCCAAAGCTCTTCGGTCTGACAGATCCGCGCCTCGGGATGTTCGGCGAAAAAGGCGGCCTGGGTCGCCAGCTTTCCCGGCAGCCACCGGTCGTCGGAATCCAGAAAGGCGACGAGGATTCCGTTCGCGGCGGCGATTCCCCGGTTTCGGGCGGCGCTGACGCCCCGGTTGGTCTGGCGAAGCACCCGGATGCGGTCGCCGTATTCCGCCAGCAACGCCGGGGTTTCGTCGGTGGAGCCGTCGTCGATCACCAGCAGCTCGAAAGGGGCGTATTCCTGATCCAACACGGAATCGACGGCGTCCCGCAGGCTCCAGGCCCGATTGTGGGTGGGGATGACGACGCTGACGGGCGGAGAAGCATTCATGTCGCTTTCTTTATCCGGCCCGGAGCCTGGATGCAAGTCCGCCGGACGCCCCCCTGGCCGCGGGGAGAGGGAAAGACCGTTCCGGTTCGGAAAATGGATTTCAAAAACAGCGGCTTGCAAAATTGTTGCCTTCAAACTGGCGATTTGTTATTGAGGGATAAAGCGCCTTCAGATGTTTGACGGAACCCCAATTTCGCCGCGGCATTTTTCGAGAAGGTTGAACGGTTCATCAAAAAGGGAGGTTTGCATGAAGAGATTTTTTGGATTGAGCGTTGCGCTGGTTTTCGCCCTGACCCTGTTCGCGGGCGTCGCGCCCCCGGCCGTTCAGGCCAAGACCACCTTCGTGACCATCGGCACCGGCGGCATCACCGGCGTCTATTATCCCACCGGCGGCGCCATCGCCAAGATGGTCAATCAGAAGCGGAAGGAATACGGCATTCGCGCCACGGTGGAATCCACCGGCGGATCGGTGTTCAACGTCAACGCCGTCATGTCGGGCGATCTGGATTTTGGCGTGGTGCAGTCCGACCGCCAGTTTCAGGCCATGAAGGGCATGGCGGAATGGGAGGAGAAGGGACCCCAGGAGGAACTGCGGGCGGTCTTCAGCATCCATCCCGAATCGGTGACGCTGGTGGCGTCGGTGGATTCCGGCATTGAAAAAGTGGGCGACCTGAAGGGGAAGCGGGTCAACATCGGGAATCCCGGCTCCGGCCAGCTTCAAAATTCCATCGACGCCCTGAATTCCGTCGGATTGGACCCCGAAAAGGACATCGAGGCCGAGCGGGTCAAGGCCGCCGAGGCGCCGGGCCTGCTCCAGGACGGCCGGATCGACGCCTTTTTCTACACCGTCGGCCATCCCAGCGGCGCCATCAAGGAAGCCACCGCCGGGGGCACCAAGGTTCGGCTGGTCCATATCGACGCCCCGGGCATCCAGGATCTGATTTCGGAGAAGCCCTACTACGCGGTTTCCAAGATTCCGGCGGGCGCGTATCCCGGCGCCGTCAACGGCGACGAGGACGTGACCACCTTCGGCGTGAAGGCCACTTTCGTCACCTCTTCCAAGGTGTCCGATGAAGTGGTCTACGCCATCACCAAAGAGGTCTTCGACAACTTCGAAGCCTTCAAGAAGCTCCATCCCGCCTACCAGGTGCTGACCAAGGAAGGCATGCTGGACGGTCTTTCCGCGCCCATCCATGACGGAGCCGTCAAGTATTACAAGGAGGCCGGCCTGATGGAATAGGCCGACGCCCCCGGTTCGATTCGCGGCGGCGGGGCCCGATCCCGCCGCCGCTTCTTGGAATATTCCCGGGTCGCCGCCTTTTGCGGCCAAGAGAAAGCCGGCGGCGGCCCCGATCCGATCCCGCGGGCTCGCTCCCGGGGATCGTGTTCCTTTGGAAAACCCTCTCTCCGCCGGCCCGCGGGCCGAGTCCCCCCCCGGAAAATTCGGGCTGAACTTCCGGCGCGAGGGCCGGAACGCCCCGCCCGACCTTCGGGGCGGGCGGGGCGTTTTCCAATCGGTACGAAAAAACGTCGGAACTTCGACTTTGTCCGCGTCTCATCTCGGAAAGGATCGACATGAGCAGTGAGGAGCAAAGCCCGCGCGCGCGGGAGGAAGAGAAGGACCAGGACCTCGCGAGACGCCTGGCCGAAGAGGAGGGGGGGATCGGTCGACGGCCCCGGGGACCTTCCCGGTTCGTCATTCCCGGCATCGCCGTGACGTGGAGTCTGTTCCAGCTTTCCATCGCCAGTTGGCTGATTCTGGATTCCACCTACATCCGGGCCATCCACCTGGCCTTCGCCATGGCGATCGTGTACCTCAACTATCCGATGTTCAAAAAGCCCCGTCTGGGGCTGAGATTTCTCCACACCAAGGCCCGCATCCCCATTCCCGATTATTTGCTCGCCGCCCTGGCCGCCTTTTCCGCGCTTTACATCGCCATTTTCTACGAAAGTCTCACCCAGCGGTACGGCGACCCCATCATGTGGGATCTGGTGTTCGGCGCCGCGCTGGTGATTTTGCTGCTGGAGGCGTCCCGTCGGGTCATCGGTCCCGCGCTTCCGATCATTTCGATCCTCTTTTGCGTCTACGCCTTTTTCGGGCCCTACATGCCGGACCTGATCGCATTCAAGGGCGTGTCGCTGGATCGGTTCATGGGGCAGATGACCATGTCCACCGAGGGCATCTACGGCATCCCCCTGGACGTGTCGGCCACCATCGTATTTTTGTTCGTGCTCTTCGGCGCCATGCTGGACAAGGCCGGGGCCGGCCATTATTTCATCCAGCTGGCCCTGAGCATGTTGGGCGGATTCAAGGGCGGTCCGGCCAAGGCGGCCATCATGGGGTCGGGGCTCACCGGCCTGGTTTCCGGCTCCAGCATCGCGAACATCGTGACCACCGGAACCTTCACCATTCCGCTGATGAAAAAGGTCGGCTATCCGCCCAAAAAGGCGGCCGCGTTCGAGGTGGCCGCCAGCACGGACGGCCAGCTTATGCCGCCCATCATGGGGGCGGCCGCCTTCATTATCGCCGAATACGTGAACGTGCCCTATATCGAGGTCATCAAGGCCGCCGCCATTCCCGCCTTCGTTTCGAACGTCGCGCTGTTTTACGTCACCCACATGGAGGCGTCCAAGCTGGGCCTTCGGGGGATTCCCCGTGCCGAACTGCCGCCATTTCGAAAAACCCTGATTTCCGGCATCCATTATTTCATTCCCCTGTTTTTCCTGCTCTACGAACTCATCGTCGCCCGGCGTTCGCCCGAGCTGGCCGCCTTCAAGGCCATCAGCGTGCTGGCCGTCATCATCTTTTTGCAGGAACCCATCCGGGCCTATCTGGACGGCGAATCGATTCCCCGGGCGATCCGCCGAAGCGGATTGATGATCCTGGACGCCCTGGCTTCCGGCGGCCGGAACATGGTTTCCGTGGCGCTGGCCACCGCGGCGGCGGGGATCATCGTGGGCGTGGTGGCCCTGGGGCTGGGCGGTCTGATCACCATGGTCATCGACACGCTTTCCGGCGGCAATATTTTTTTGATGTTGCTGATCACGGCCATCGTCAGCCTGATCATCGGCATGGGGTTGCCGACCACGGCCACCTACATCGTCATGGCGTCCCTGACCGCTCCGGTCATCGTGACCATCGCCGGATTTCAGGGGTTCGCGGTGCCGCTCATCGCCGCCCATCTGTTCTGCTTTTATTTCGGCATCTTGGCCGACGACACCCCGCCGGTGGGGCTGGCCGCCTACGCCGCGGCGGCCATCGCCAAGTCGCCGCCCATCGCCACGGGGGTCCAGGGGTTTTTGTACGACATCCGAACCGGCATTCTCCCCTTCATGTTCATTTTCAACAGCGACCTGCTGCTCCAGGACATCTACAGCTGGTCCCAGGGGCTGCTGATTTTCGCCATGGCCTGCGTCGGGAATTTCGCCTTCGCCTCGGCCACCCAGGGCTGGTTCGTGGCGCGGAACAAATTGTGGGAGATTCCGTTGTTTCTGGCCGTGACCTGGATCATGTTTCGGCCCGACGCCATGGCGTCCTGGTTCGGGGTGGGCCAGGAACACCGGTACTGGTTCTATCTGATGGGGCTGGCGCTTTACGGGGCGATCTATCTGATCCAGCGGCCCCGGATTCCCCGGCCCGAAAAGGTTGCCGCCGGACTGGCCTGATCCGATCCCGTTTCCCGGTCCTTCATCGACTTCCCGGCGGGGGGCGGGGAGCGGTTTGGCCCTGGAATTTGTGGGGGGGATTGGTTCCGCTTTCCGTCCCGATATTTGACAGGCCGTCGGCGCCGCCCTATTTTCGGGGTTTGGCGGGGGCCGACGTTTTTTTCCGCCTCCGGATGGGGAGGTTGCATGGACGCGTTTTTGAATCGCAAAAATTGGTTGGCGTTTTTGCTTTTGGGCGGCTTGGCGATCCTCCTTGCCGGCTGTCAATTCGGCATGTTGGGAGGCTTCGGCGGTCGGGTGGCCGAAGAAAAGCGAATTCCCTTCTCTTCGGGCGGTCCTCACGAGGGCCTGTACAAAGCCAACAATTTCCTGCTGGCCTACAACTACGTGAAGGACGGCGGGAGCCTTCAGCTTTCCGGAACCGCGGAATTGCGGGGCGGGGCCAAGGGCTTCGACTGGCTCGATCGATTGTCCGTTCGGGCCTACTTTTATGGATCGGATGGCCGCATTCTGGAAAGTCGGGGGTTGCTGATTCGAAGCCGAAGCCGTGTCGAAGAAAACTGGCGTTTCGCGAAGACCATTGATCTGCCTCCGGGCGCCGAGGGAATGGCCATTGGCCATTCCGGCCGAGTGCGCGGGGTCGGGGTGGACGCCCCCACGTGGGATTTCTGGGGAACGCCGTTTCCGGGTTGACGCGCTTCGATTTTACCACCCGATTTCATTTCGTAACGATTCTTGCCGGAATCCGCGACGGCGGTGGGCGGGGCACTGTGAATTGGAGAAAAAAATGGCGGAACCGCAGGCGTTGGAAATCTTGAAGAACGCGATTTTGCTGGAAACCCGAGGCCAGGCGTTTTACCGAAAGGTTTCGGAGCAAACCGATCATCCGGCCGTAAAAGAGTTTTTCGACATGATGGCCCAGGAAGAGGGAAACCACATCTCCATGTTGAGCGGCCAATATCGTTCGGTCGCGGAGACCGGGAAATTTTCCGATGAAAAATACGGCTCCGGCTCCGCGCCCGACGTGGCTTCCGAGGTCTTGAACCGGGAACTTCGGGAGAAAATTTCCGGAGCGGGGTACGAGGCGGCGGCCATCTCGGCGGCGGTGTCCATGGAGGAGCGGGCCGTCAAGCTTTACGCGGAGCGGGCCGAAGCCACCTCCGACGCCGAAGAACGAAAACTGTACCGGTGGCTGGCCGACTGGGAGCGGGGGCATCTCGACGCCTTGCTGGACATGGATCGCGAATTGACGGAGAAGCTCTGGTCGGACCAGGGATTTTGGCCGTTTTAGTTCGCCGATGGAAAGACTTGCCCGCCGGGCGCGCCGACTCTCGGCGGGCATGGAATCTAATCCCTTCGCCTTTTTTATCCAATCTCCCCACGATTCCCACCCCGCATGTCCGGTTCGTCCGTCTTCGAATCTTCGGGGAGTCTTCCCCGCAACCTTTTTTGAGTTGCGGCGGCGCGGCTGTCGTTCCGTCGCTTCGCGGAAACCCTTGGGGAAACCTTTATTGACAAAACCAAAGACTCTCCATTATATACGGCATTTTTGGCATCCGGTTGAAAATTAATTGATTTTTTTAATCCGCTCTTCCAGCCGGATACGCGGCCGGCGGGGCGGCTTCCGTTGAGGCGCAAGGGAAACCATCATGCTCAAGTTCATGCGGGAAAAGGCGGGAAGCTGGTTTATCAAAGTCATCCTCGGGTTGATTTCGCTGGTCTTCGTTTTTTGGGGCGCGGGCAGCTTTCAATCCAATCGAATGATTACGGTGGCCACCGTAAACGGCGCGCCCATTTCGGCGGAGGATTACCGCGAGGCCTACAACCGGCTGCTCGAGCAATATCGCCAGCAGTTCGGCGGGAATTTGGATGAAAACATTCTCAACATGCTGAACCTCGAGCGGCAGGCCTTGGACGGCCTGGTGGACCAAAGCCTGCTGCGCCAGGAGGCCAAGCGCCTGAACATCCGGGTTTCCGACGAGGAGCTGGTGGAGAGCATTCGCCAAATCCCCGCCTTCCAAAGCAACGGCGCGTTCGATCGAGAGCTTTACAATCGCGTGCTCGTCATGAATCGGTTGACCCCGGAAACCTTTGAAACCATGCAGCGGGACTCCCTGCTGGTCGAAAAAATGCGCACGTTCATCGCGGACGGGGTAAACGTTTCCGACGCCGAGGCCCGGGCCTGGCGCCAATGGAACGAGGCGGAGGTGAATGTCGAGTACGTCCGTTTTTCGCCCGACGACATGACGGATGTGACGGTCGATCCCGAAGCGGTTCGGGAATATTACGAAGCCAACGCCGAAACCTATAAAACCGAACCTCGGGTCAAGGCCCGTTACGTGGCGTTTAAGACCGAGGATTTTCAAGCCCGGGCCGAGATCGCCGACGCCGAAATCGAGGCCTATTACGAAGGCAACCCCGATGAATTCAACGAGCCGAAAACGGTTCAGGCCCGTCACGTCCTGTTTGCCCTGGAGGAAAACGCCGCCCCCGAGGTGGTGGAAGAAAAGCGGAAGGCCGCCGAAGCGGTGATGACCGAAGCCCGAGAGGGCGGCGATTTCGCCGAACTGGCGCGGACCCATTCCGAGGGGCCGTCCGCGGAACGGGGCGGCGACTTGGGGACTTTCACCCGGGACCGAATGGTGGCGCCTTTCGCCGAGGCGGCCTTTTCCATGGCGCCGGGGGAGATCGGCGATCCGGTTCGAACTCGGTTTGGCTGGCACGTCATCAAGGTGGAAGCCGTGAATGAAGCTCGAACCGAAACGCTTGAAGAGGCCCGGTCGGGCATCGTCGAAACGCTGAAGGCCGAACGCGGGAAGGAGCTGGCCCAAGAGGCCGCCGACAACCTGGTGGCGCAGGTCTACGAGGGGGATTCCTTGAACGAGGTCGCGGAAATGCGGGGACTTTCCGCCCGGGAGACCGATTCGTTCGCCCGCGCCCAGGGCCCCAAGGGGCTGGCCGACGCCTCCGCGTTTTCCAACGCGGCCTTTTCTTTGGAAACGGGAGCGATCGGCGAACCTCTGGAGCTTTCCGACGGTTTTTACGTGATTCAAACGATCGAAAAGGAGGCGGCCGAAATCGCGCCTTTCGAGGATGTGGAAGCCCAGGTCCGGGCCGACCTGCTTCGGCAACGACGGTCGGAAAAAGCTCGCGAATCCGCCGAAGCGTTTCTGGCCCGCTTGAAAGCCGGCGGGGATATCCCCGAAAAGGAAGCCGTCCTTTCGGAGGGAATTACGGAAACGGATTCGGCGGATTCCGGGGATGAGAGCCCGACCGAGGCGGCCTCCGAAGAGGCGAATACGGATGGTTCCCGGGAGGCCGAAAACGACGAAACCGTCGAAGAAAATGCGGAATCCCCGGAAGGTGGCTCCGCCGCCATGGAGAGGGCCGAGGCGGAAGGCGATGGCGACGAACCGGGGGCGGAGGCCGGAGAAGGGGAACCCGTTTTCGAGGAAACCGGTTTTTTCGGCCGGAACGGCGTCGTCGCCGGCATCGGCCGGAATCCGGAATTTGTGGAGACGGCCTTTCGGTTGACCGAGGATTCGTCCCTGCCGGAAACGCCCGTTCGGGTGAACGACGACTACTTCGTGATTCGGTTCAAGGGCCGAAAAGCGCCCGCCGAGGAAAGCTTTTTGGAGGAAAGGGAAGACATCGTCGCCAATCTGGCCGGGCAAAAACAGCGACAGGTTTTCGACGGCTGGTTGACCCAGGTCCGAGAGAACAGCGAAGTGGTGATCAAGGAAGAGATGCTCAACTGACGATCTCGCCCCTTTGCGGAGGGCCCTTGCGTGATTACCATTTTTTCAAACCGCCCATTGCGTGAGGAGGGGACGAAATGCCGTGGAAAGATCCGACCAAAAAGTGCCCTTATTGCTCGGTCACATTGGGGTTGAAGGACACGGTTTGCTTTTCCTGCAAAAAGAAGGTGGGGGAGGCCAACCAGCATGGCATCGCCAAAAAGCCCTTCGATTGGAAAGGGTATCTTCTATCCATCGTTTCCGTCGTCGCCCTCGCCTATTTTATCTGGTTCGCTTTTCTGAAAGAGCAATCCTGACGAGGTGTTATGTCTCTACTTTCCAAACGGGAACAACGTTATCTGTTGAAGCTGGCCCGTTCCGTCATCGAGGGAAGGCTCCGCGACGGCCGGCCGGAGGCTTCCCCCGCGGACGTTTCCGAAGCGCTGACTGAAAAACGGGGATGTTTCGTGACCCTTCATTCCGGAAAGGCCTTGCGAGGCTGCATCGGAACCATCGAACCGATTCAGCCGCTCGTGGAGGCGGTGGTGGAAAACGCGGTGAACGCGGCGTTCCGCGATCCCCGCTTTTCGCCAATGACCGAAAAGGAATGGTCCGCCGTCACTCTGGAAATCAGCGTGTTGACCGTTCCGGAAACGGTTTCGTTTTCGGACGGCGACGAGTTGAAATCCATCTTAAAGCCGGGGGTTCACGGCGTGATTCTGGAAAAAGGATGGCGGAAGTCCACCTTTCTTCCCCAGGTCTGGGAGCAGCTTCCCGACACGGAACGATTTCTTGACCATCTTTGTCGGAAAGCCGGGCTTTCGGGGGACTGCTGGCGGGACCCCGCTTTGACGGTAAAAACCTACGAGGCGTTCTATTTTTCGGAGAGCGAAGGGTAGCGTCGGTTTTTTCCGGCGCCCCGTCCTCATAATAAGGAAGGCCCCTGCGCTCTTGTCCCAAAAAAATCCCCTTGGTTGAAAAAAGGGTTTGACAGGTCGGGTTCGATCCTG
>CAYFVR010000017.1:0-311 GCA_964346545.1 uncultured Desulfobacterales bacterium
CGATCCCCCGACGAAGCCCTACAAGGATTTCGAATTCATCGTGCCGCGCTGGATCGAGAAATAATCCGGAACATCGCGGATACCTGCTGAAACCGGCGGCCTCCATGCCGGGGTCGCCGGTTTGTTAATCCAGCGACAGGCGTAGGGGCGCTGCTTGCCGCGCCCCGGTCCCAGCGAGCACGGGAATTCAATCTCGGAGAAACAGCCATCGGGACGAATTCCGCGCCGGGTTACCGGGGTAAAACCGACGGATTTTTCCACGAAACCGGGGCGCGGCAAGCGGCGCCCCTACCATTGGGTTTCGAGTCCCA
>CAYFVR010000017.1:411-29188 GCA_964346545.1 uncultured Desulfobacterales bacterium
AATTCCGCGCCGGGGTATCGGGGTAAAACCCACGGATTTCTCCACGAAACCGGGGCGCGGCAAGCGGCGCCCCTACCATTGGGTTTCGAGTCCCAGCGAGCACGAGAATTCAATCTCGGGGAAACAGCCATCGGGACGAATTCCGCGCCGGGGTATCGGGGTAAAACCCACGGATTTCTCCACGAAACCGGGGTGCGGCAAGCAGCGCCCCTACCATTTTTTCGGAAAAATCAACCGTTTCAATTTTCATCAAATAATTCCATCAAATAATTCCAAAGGATCCGTCACCATCATGTCCGGCTTCATCGCCATCCGAACCAATTTCGACCGGTGCACCGGCTGCGCCCTGTGCCAGCTCGCCTGCGCGGAGCGCCATTTCGGCGGGTACAATCCCCACCGGGCCCTGCTCCGGGTCACCCATCGCCGGGAAAATCTCTACCATTTCCCGGAAGTCTGCAATCAGTGCCGGAATCCGTATTGCGCCATCGTCTGTCCGGTAAACGCCATCGGACGGAACCCGGAAACGGGCGCCATGACGGTGGACCCGAAGGTCTGCATCGGCTGCGGGTTGTGCGGCCGATACTGCCCCATCGACATGATCCGGCTGGACCCGGAATCCAAAAAATCGGTGAAATGCGACCTCTGCGGCGGCGATCCGGCCTGCGTGGCGGCCTGCCCCACGGGCGCGCTGGAGATCGTTCGGGTGGAACGGTCCTTCGAAAAAACGGAGGAAACCCGACGCGAAACTGCGGACGCTCCGGAGAACACCGCAGCCGATGAAACGGAGGATTCCCATGAATGACGCCTACATGGGCCGCTTCCTGGCCGTGGACCTAACCTTGCACACGAGCTGGGCCGTCCCGGTTCCGGACTGGCTGAAGCGGGACTTCGTCGGCGGAAAGGGCTTCGGGGCCAAGCTGCTCTTCGATCTCGCTCCGCCGGGAGTCGAAGCCTTCGCGCCGGAAAATCCGCTGATGTTCCTGACCGGTCCGCTCACGGGAACCTCGGCCCCGAGCATGAGAGCCTGCGTGGTCACCAAATCTCCCGCCACCGGCGCCTACCTGGATTCCTTTTTCGGCGGCCGATTCGGGCAGGAGATCAAATACGCGGGCTACGACGGCCTGCTGATCTTCGGCCGGAGCGAATCCCCGGTCTATCTGTCCATCGCCGACGACGCGGTCTCCTTCCGGGACGCCGCGCCGCTGTGGGGAAAAGGGGCCTTGGCCGCCAACGAGGCCATCAAGGCGGAGCTGGACGCGCCGGAGGCCTGCGCGGTCACCATCGGTCCCGCGGGAGAAAACCGGGTCCGGTTCGCGCTGATCTGCTGCGAGTACAACCGACAGGCGGGCCGGGGCGGCGCGGGCGCGGTGATGGGGTCCAAGAATCTCAAGGGCGTCGCCGTCCAGGGCACTCGGCTGGTGAAAGTCCGGGATTTGCCCGCCTTCGCCGCCGCCGCACGGGACGCGGTGTCGGAAATCGCCGAAAGCCCGGAATGCCGGGAGCTGACCGCCGCCGGGACCAGCTACGCCGTGCCCTGGTCCAACGAGGTGGGCGCCCTTCCCCACCGGAACTACCGGACCCAGAGCGGCCCCAAGGCCGAGGCCATCGGCGACGCGGGCCAGCGCAAACATCTCTTCCTGGGCCCGGCGGCCTGCATGGGCTGTCCCATCCGGTGCAGCCAGATGGGGGCGATCCGCACCGGAAAATACGCCCACCAGGTCACCGACATCGTGGAATACGAATCGGCGGCCATGTTCGGCTCCAATCTGCTCATCCACGACGTTCGGGCCGTGGCCCATCTGGTGAAGCGCTGCGACGAATACGGGCTGGATTCCATTTCCGCCGGATCGGTCCTCGGCTTCGCCTTCGAGGCCGCCGAACGCGGGGCGATTCCCCAGCCGGAAGACGCGAAGCTGGAATTCGGAAGCGTGGCGGCGGCGGAGTTTCTGCTGGAAGCCATCGCGTTTCGGAAAGGCGAATTGGGCGACGTTCTCGCGGAGGGCGTCCGGGAGGCCGCCCGGCGGATCGGGAAGGATTCCGCCGACTACGCCGTCCACGTCAAAGGACTGGAATGTCCCGCCTGGGGCCCCCGAGGAACGCCGGGCATGGGGCTCGCCTACATGACCGCCGACCGGGGCGCCTGCCACCAGCGGGGCTTCATGATCGGATACGAACTCGGCGGCGTCCTGTACAACGGCGAGCCGGTGGAAACCTACGCGCTGGAAGGCAAGGCGGAAATTCTGAAAGGCGAACAGGACGACCTCTCCGGCACCGACGCGCTGGTGAAATGCGATTTCGGCGCGTTCGGCGTCTCCGCCGCCACCTACGCCCGGATGTTGACGGCGGCCACGGGAATCCCGGCGGAGGCCTCCACTTTCGCCCGGCTGGGCGAACGCATCTGGAACCTGACCCGGCTCTTCAATCTGCGGGAGGGGCTCGCGGCGGCGGACGACCGGCTGCCCCGCCGCTTCGTGGAGGAAGCGCTGCCGGACGGTCCGCACGAGGGACGGCGAATTTCCGAAGAAGACATGGCCTACATGCTGGCCGACTACTACCGGGTTCGCGGCTGGGACGCGGAAGGCCGCCCCGCGCCGGAGACGTTGGCGCGGGTCGGATTGAAGGGCCTTCCCCGGTTTTCGGCGGAACCGGGGTAACGAGGGTGGCGTTGGCTCGAAATTTCACATGAACAACGGAGTTTGATTGCCCAGGGGCGAATGCAATTCGCCCCTGCTATTTTCCCACAAATGAACCTGGACGCAACGCGGAGCCCGATGAAAGTTTGACCGGTGTTTCCGAATTCATCCCGAAGCTCCGGAACCTGCGGAATCGACCTCGGCCGGATTCCCGGTTCCGGTTTTTATTGACCCGTTCCCATCATCACGGGAGTGTTTCCATGTCCCATTTTGACACCATCATCATCGGCGGCGGTTCGGCCGGCAGCGTGCTGGCCAACCGCCTGAGCAAAGACCCGAACCGCTCGGTGCTGGTTCTGGAGGCCGGTCGGCCGGATTATAAATTCGACTTCCGCATTCACATGCCGGCGGCGCTCACCTATCCGCTGGAGAACCGGTTTTACAACTGGTACTACGAGTCCGATCCCGAACCCCACATGAACAACCGGCGCATTTACCAGGCCCGGGGGAAGGTGCTGGGCGGGTCGAGCTGCATCAACGGGATGATCTACATCCGGGGCAATCCCCTGGACTATGAAAAATGGGCGAAAATCGAAGGACTGGAAAACTGGGATTTCGCCAACTGTCTGCCCTATTTCAAACGATTCGAGGACCGGCTGATCGGCGCGAACGAGTATCACGGCAAGGGCGGCCCGCTCCACCTGACCACCCCCGAATGCGACAATCCGATCTTCGACGCTTTCTTCGAGGCGGTCCAGCAGGCCGGCCATCCCATCACCGAAGACGTGAACGGCTTCCAGCAGGAGGGTTTTTCCCCCTTCGACGCGACCATCTACAAAGCCCGCCGATGGAACGCGGCCCGGGCCTACATTCATCCGGTCAAAAAAGAGCGAAAAAATCTTCGGGTGACCTGCTTCGCCCACGTCACCCGCATCCTGTTCGAAGGAAACAAGGCCGTGGGCGTGGAATTCGTCCATGCCCGGAAAACGCGCCGGGTCTACGGCGGCGAAATCATCCTCTGCGGCGGGGCCGTCAATTCGCCCCAGACCCTCCAGCTCTCGGGAATCGGGAACGGAGAGCATCTCAAAAGCCTGGGCATTCCGGTGGTCCAGGACCTGCCCGGCGTGGGCGAAAATCTCCAGGATCACCTGGAACTCTACGTCCAGTACGCCTGCAAGGAGCCGGTCAGCCTCTATCCGTCCCTCCATCCGTGGAATCAGCCCAAAATCGGCTTCGACTGGCTGTTCCGGCGGAAGGGCGTGGGCGCGTCCAACCATTTCGAGGCGGGCGGATTCATCCGGAGCAACGACGAGGCGGAATATCCCAATCTCCAGTTCCATTTCCTGCCCATCGCCATCCGATACGACGGCTCCGCCCCGGCGGAGGGCCACGGTTTCCAAATGCATGTGGGCCCCATGAACTCCGACGTGCGCGGCCGGATCAAAATCAAAAGCGCCGATCCGTTCGACTATCCGAGCATTTTGTTCAACTATCTGTCCACGGAGCAGGAACGGAAGGAGTGGGTGGAGGCCATCCACTGCGCCCGGAACATCGCGGCCCAGCCGGCCTTCGATCACTTGCGGGGGAAAGAATTGGCGCCGGGCGCGGAATACCGGACCGACGAAGAAATCCTGGATTTCGTGGCCCGGGACGGCGAAAGCGCCTACCACCCAAGCTGCACCTGCAAGATGGGCTACGACGACATGGCGGTGGTGGACGCCGAACTGAAGGTCCACGGCGTGGAGGGCCTGCGCGTGGTGGACGCCTCGGTCATGCCCACCATCACCAACGGCAATATCTACGCCCCGGTCATGATGATCGGCGAAAAGGCGGCGGACATCATCCTTGGCCAAAAGGCGGAGCCGGAGCCCGTGCCGTTTTATCGGCATAAGCGGGTGGCGTCGTGAGGGGTTTGGACTGAGTTTTTAGACCGGCGATAAAATGCGCAACGCCCCGGCGGAAGGATTCCGTTCGGGGCGTTTGGCGTTGGGATGGCCGGGAAGTTGGGTTTGGAGGAATCTGTAAAAAAGCATGGATCGATTGTTCCGAAAGGCTGTTTGAAGGGCCCAAAAAGGGGGGGACGGCGATTTTCCAGAAAACAGGCCACAGTAAACCGAAGAAAACCGAGTGTTTCATTCCCTCCAATTTTCCAGAGCCAAATCGAATCCGAGATTCTGAATCCGCTGATAATGTTTGGTATTTCCCGTGCATAAATGAAGTGAGTTTGCCAAGGCGATTCCTGCGACCATAGGGTCCGCTCTGCCAATCGGTTGCCCCGACCTTTCGAGTTCGGCATAGATGCGTCCAGCCAACTCGGAACCCTTATTGTTGAGCGTCAAGATTTCCAGACCGGGAAGCACCGAAAGAAACCTCTGAATATTCGCCTCCCGGTTCACCTTGTGATATCCTTTTACGATTTCCATGACTGAAATGGTGGTGATGGTGTAGGTGTCGTAAAATTCGTAGTATTTTTTAGCCTTATCGGCAACCAGGGAATTCCTTCCCTTGAGAATCTCCGAGAGAATATCGGTATCCAAAACGACCTTGTTCACGGACGAATCCGCAGAGGATGCTTTTCACGGGATTCCAGGGCTTCCTCCGTAATTCGATCCAACATTTCGGCGTCATCGGAAAACAACCCGAGCAACGGATCCGGTTTTCGCGTTTTTGGAGAAAAATTAATCTCTCCCAATTTTCGGAAAAGCTTTTCGGTTTCTTCGCTGTTATTTAATTCATACTCCAACTCAATTTCCTTGGGAATTTTGATCAAGATCGTTCCCATGGCTTCCTCCTTTTGACCGTTTCGGAAACTGCCCTTCCCATAAATTGAAAGCTGCCACACGTCTCACAAGACCGTCATCCAAACGCGGGAAAAAGCCTCCAAAAAAATCCAATGTATTTTAAAAAATTAACATGGCAACCCTACCCTGTCAATTTGGACCCATCTCGGTGTTTCCCATTCCCCCATAAACGAAAAACCGCCCCGCCGGGTCATTGACCCGGCGGGGCGGTTACTTTTCAACCCAACAAACGCCCAGAGACTACTGGATCAGATAATCCTCCGCCACCGCGTCGTCTTCCACGGCGTCCAGAATTTCGTCGATGACGTCTTCGCTTTCCACCGGGCCGTACCAAAGCCCGGCGGGATGGACCACCATGACCGGGCCGTAGTCGCACGCCTTCATGCAGCCGGTGCTGGTCACCTGGGCGTCCATGCCCCGGTCCAAAATCTCGTTTTCAATGAAAGGGAAATCGGCGGTCCCCATCTTTGCCGTAATTGGCAAACCGAATTCAACTTGCGAAAGCACAAAATTTATGGTTTTCTGTAAAAAAAATCAAGCATGATCAATCGCCTTGAATGGAGTTTGCCCATGGAACCCGGCTATCAAATTTCCACGGACCAAAACGACATCATCATCCGACTCTCCAAAGAAAACATCCCCCGGGAAACTCTCATGAAGCTGTTGGACTTTCTGGAAATGGACATCATTCGATCTCAAAGCCAGTTAACGGAGGAAGACGCTGCGGCCGTTTCCAGCGAAATCAAAAAAAACGCTTGGCACCAGGTAAAACATTTATTCGAGGAAGCGCAGTAAACGGTGGGAGAATCCATCGTTCTCGATACGAACATCCTCTTTTCGGCCTTGCTTCGGGAAAACTCTCAATGGAGCCGGATCATCCTCGATTCCGGCCATGAATTCTTCATCTGCGAATCAACGATTATCGAATTGTTCAAGCACAAGGAAAAGCTGGTAAAACTCAGTCGGCTGACCGAAGAGGAATTGATTCGGTGGTTTTATCTCCTGCTCAGGCGAGTAACCGTATTCAAGGAAGATTGGATCGAACCTTCCGCCCGGAATCGGGCTTACAAGCTATGTCACGACGTGGACCCTGCCGACACGCCTTTCGTGGCGCTGGCGATTCACTTGGATGGACTTCTTTGGACAGGGGATAACGCTCTGAAATCCGCCCTCGTCAAAAAAGGTTTTTTCTCCTTTTTTGTCTCATAATCCCGTCCAAACGCAAAACCGCCCCGCCGGGTTCAAAAACCCAACGGGGCGGTCCCATTTCAACAAATCTAATTTTCAGCGACTACTGGATCAGATAATCCTCCGCCACCGCGTCGTCTTCCACGGCGTCCAGAATTTCGTCGATGACGTCTTCGCTTTCCACCGGGCCGTACCAAAGCCCGGCGGGATGGACCACCATGACCGGGCCGTAGTCGCACGCCTTCATGCAGCCGGTGCTGGTCACCTGGGCGTCCATGCCCCGGTCCAAAATCTCGTTTTCAATGTAGGGCAAAAAATCGGTCGAGCCCTTTTTGTGGCAGGCGCCCTTGGGGTCCCCGCCGGCCCGAAAGCTGGCGCAGACGAAAATGTGATGTTTGGGTTTTTCCATTCGCTTCTCTCCATTCTACCGTCGCGTAAGGTGATTTCCGCGGGGACGGCCGCCCGGCCGTCCCGATCTCGATGAAAACCGGCTTTTTCCCGTTATCCGCCGGTTAAGGCGATTTGCAATAATGAATTTACCGTTCTTGGCGCCGGGGATAAAGCCCCAGGGCGCCCGCAAGGGGCGCCCCTACGAAGTCCGGACGGTATTTTAATTCTCGCAAAGCGCCCAAGAATCCGCTTGATATTGGTTCGCCGCCCAAAATAGGGCCGCCATCAGGCGCCGCAGCCCATGCCCTCGCCGCCGCAGCCGGAACCGCAGGCCACGTTCGGGCGAATCATGTGGTTCAGGCTCTGCCCGTCGAAGACCGCCCGGACGGCGTCCTCGATGAGCCCCTCGATCTCCATCACGTCCAGGCCGCTCTCGTTCAGGGCCAGCTTTGGCGTGTCGCCCACGCCGCTCACCAGCAGGGTCTGGCAGTCGGCCAGCGTTTCCGCCAGCGCGTTCCAACGATGAATTCCGCCGCCGCGCGGGGGGGCGTCCCGGGCCTCCTTCAAGGTGATGACGCCGCCGTCCCGTTCGTAAATCAGCAGCTTTTCCGCCTCGCCCAGGTGCTGGTTCACCAGGACGCCCTCCATGGAGGCCACCGCCACCCGGTTGCGAACCGCCTTGTCGGAAATCGCCCGGGCGGAAATATCTTCGCTCATGCCCTGGCATTCCTTCAGCCGATCCATCAGCGCCGCCGATTCCACTTCGCCCAAAAGCCCGACCGCGTCGGCGCGGCAACGCTTGCAGTGGCGCATCTGGGGGATGAACTTCCCGGCCTCGGCCCGCACCTTGTTGACCATCTCCGGCGGCGGCTCGGGAATGTCTGCGAAGGCCGCGCCCTCGTTGGGGTAAAAGGGAACGGCGTTGAAAATGTCCACGCCCATTTCGCTCATCCGCCGGGCCACCTCGGGGATGTGATGATCGTTGATCCCCGGAATGATGATGGAGTTGACCTTGACCACCATGTTCCGATCTTTCAGCCCCCGCACCGCCTCCAGCTGTTTTTCCATCAAAATCCGGACGCCCTCGGCGGCCCGGCGGACCCGTTTGCCCCAGCGAACCCAGCTGTACACCTTTTCGGCGATCTCCAAGTCCACGGCGTTGATGGTCACCGTCAGGTGGCTGACCTTCAACTCCGCCAGCTCGTCCAGATAGGGACCCACTCCCAGCCCGTTGGTGGCCACGCAGAGCAGCATTTCGGGGTAGGCCGCCCGAACCATGCGGAGGGTTTCCATGGTCTCTTCGGGATTGGCGAAGGGATCGCCCGGGCCGGCGATGCCCACCACGGAGATGTTCGGCTTGGTTTCCATCACCGTTTTCAGGTAGGCCATGGCCTGGTGGGGCTTGAGGATGCCGCTGGTCACGCCCGGGCGACTTTCGTTCACGCAGTCGAATTTCCGGTCGCAGAATTTGCACTGGATATTGCAGCGGGGCGCCACGGGAAGGTGGACGCGGCCAAAATCCTTGTGGGCCTTGGCGTTAAAACAGGGATGATTATCGAAATTCATGTCGGTCATCTTCCTTTCGCGAAGGCGCCTTCGGACGCCCCATAATGCTTTTTCAGGCCCGGTTGCCGGCCCGATTCGAAATGAGTTTTTCTTCCCAACATCCCCCCCGGTCGAACACGGATCGAATCCACACGAAAAAGGGGGGGGAGGGGTGGGGAGCGGGCGCGCCGTCGACGCCCCGGCCAAAGGTTTCTTCGCCGCGGCGCGGAACCCGCTCCCCGGGGGGAAAAATGTTTGGAACGCCTTCCGGAACCTCGGCGGATCGCGGAAAGGTCCTTTGCGAATCGGCGATCCGACTTGGATTCTCCGGCCCCCGATTCGGTGAAAAGGTGGGGAGCGGGTGCGCGGCGGCGGCTCCCCGGCCAAGGTTCAAATACGCCGCCGCGCGGAACCCGCTCCCCGGGGGGAAGCCGGTGTAAAAATCGGTAAAATGATCGGGGCAACCCGATCCGCGCGAATTCGCCGAGATGGTCGTTACATATAGGAGTAGCCCCAGTCGGAATTGCCCTGGTTGCGTTCCACCAGCGTGTTGGCGATCCGGTCGAACAGCTCCTGGGCCCCGCGATATCCCAGATGGTGCAACCGGGCCCCGCCGATCCGGTCGTGGATGGGAAAACCCACCCGCACCAGGGGAAGTTCCAGCCGGCGAGCCATGCTGTAGCCCTTGCTGGCGCCGATTAGGATGTCCGGCTTCAGGTCCCGGGCGGTGGACTCGATGTCCACGAAATCCACGCCGTTCCGGACCACCACGCCGTGCTTTTCCATGTCGGGGATGATGTCGGAGAGTACATCCTTAAACTTTCCGCCGCGGCCGCCGGAGGCGCAGAGAACCGGAATGATTCCGATTTCGCTCAAGAACGCGGCCAGCCCCGCCACCAGGTCCTCCTCGCCGTAAACCACGGCCCGGACGCCGGAGACGTATTTGTGGCCGTCGGCGTAACTGTCCAGCAGGCGGCCCCGTTCTTCCAGATGCTTATCCGGCACGGGACGGCCGGCGACGTCCGAGAGGGCCGCGAAGAAACGGTCGGTTTCCTCCACGCCCATGGGCAGGCCCAGCCGGTGGCAGGCCACGCCGAAGCGATCGGAAAGCACCGTTCCGGCCGTGACTTTGGCCCGGGCCAGCACATGGCCCAGCTCCACCGAAGCCCGGGCCGCGCCGGTGCGCTTGATATCTTCCACCGGGGTGCCGCCTTCGGGAATCCGCTGATATTCGGTCCACAAACCGCCGTCCATGGTTTGGGAATAGTCGGGGAGCAACGTCGCCGGCAGCTGGAAATCGGCCATGATCTCCTTGAGATACCGAATGTCCGCGGGAGAAATCATGCCGGAGAAAAGGTTGACATGGTCGCCCGCGCCGCCCGCTTCCGGCCCCTCGGCCAGGGTTTCCACCGTGGCGCGAACCGCGCCGTGGAAGCCGTCCATGTGGGTGCCGGAATAGCTGGGGGTGGAAACGTGGACCAGCGGCGGAATGCTCTCGGCCTCGTCGCACATTTTGCGGTATTCGTGCAGGAACATGGGCACGTCGTCGCCGATGGTTTCCGCAAGACAGGTGGTGGCGATGCCGATCAGCTCCGGCGCGTACTGAAGCCGAATGTTTTCCAGCGCGATCTTGATGTTGGCCCCGCCGCCGAAGATGGCGGTCTGTTCGCCGAAGTTGGAGCAGGCGATGTCCATGGGCTCCTTGAAGTGGCTGATCATGTAGCGCCGAATGTAGGTGGAACAGCCCTGGGAACCGTGGAGCAGCGGCACCGCGCCCCGAATGCCCTTGAAGACCAGGGAGGCGCCCAGCGGCGCGCAGAGTTTGCAGGCGTTCTGGGTGGCCGTGTAGGTGGGCGTGACGTTGGGGAGCGTGCTCATGGCGTGGCCCCTTCCAAATTGGCTTCCAGGTTGGCTTTTTGGCGCGCCGGGGCGAATTTCCAAACCGGGCTCGTCACGGTTCGATGCACTTCCCGGGCGAAATGGAGCATTCCCTCGAAACCGGCCAGGGGAATCTTCCGTTCGTGATTGTGATCGCAAAATCCGATGCCCATCTTGAAGGCGATGGGTCGTTCCTTGACCCCGCCGATGAATAGATCGGCCTTCTTTTCAATGATGTACCGGGACAATTCCAGCGGATTGGCGTCGTCCAAAATCACGGTTCCGTCGTCGCACATTTCCCGCAACGTCTCGTAGTCGTCCTCGTTGCCGGTCTGGCTGCCGGCCAGCACAACCGACATGCCCAGGTGCCGCAGCGTCTTGATGAGGGAGAACGCCTTGAAGGCCCCGCCCACGTAGATGGCCGCGCGCTTGCCCTCCACCTCCTTCCGGATGGCCTGGATTTCCGACTGGATGGCGCCGATTTCGTCGCGCACCAGCTCCCGCGTCCGGGCCATGATCTCCGGATTGTCGGGAAAGCGCTCCGCCACGTCGTAGAGCGACTTGGCGGTGTCCTCCATCCCGAAATAGGAGACGCGGATGTAGGGAATGCCGAACTTCTCCTTCATCATATCCGCCAGAAAGGTCATGGCGCCGGAACACTGCACCACGTTGAGGGCCGCGCCGTGAGATTTGCGGATTTCGTCCACCCGGCCGTCGCCGGTCATCACCGAGACCACCCGGATGCCCATCTTTTTGTAGTACTCCCGGATCATCCAGGCCTCGCCGCCGATGTTGAACTCGCCGAGGATGTTGATGCTGTAGGGCCCGATGTCCGAGGTGTCGCCGGTGCCCACCAGATTGAACAGGGCGTCGCAGGCCGCCTTGTAGCCGTCCTTCTTGGTCCCCTTGAAGCCCTCGGAGTGGACCGGCAGCACCTGAATTCCGGTTTCCCGCGACACCTTGCGGCAGACCGCCTCCACGTCGTCGCCGATGATGCCGACGATGCAGGTGGAATAAACAAAGGCCGCCTTGGGCCGGTACTGCTCCACCAGCTCGGCGAGCGCCTTTTCCAGCTTCTTCTCGCCGCCGAAAATCACGTCGTTTTCCGACAGGTCGGTGGAAAAGCTCATCCGGTGCAAAGTGGGTCCCGAAGAGAGCGCTCCCCGGATGTCCCAAGTGTAGGCCGCGCAACCGATGGGCCCGTGGATGACGTGCAGCGCGTCGGCGATGGGATAGAGCACCACCCGGGAACCGCAGAACACGCAGGCCCGCTGGCTGACCGATCCGGCCAGACTCTGCTGGCCGCACTTCATTTTGTAGGGCTGTTCGCCGCCCTTCTGGTAAATCGAACTTTCGCGGGCCTTGAGAATGGGGATCTGGCTCATGGTATCGTCTCGCAAATCGTTTCGCGCTCGTTGACAAAGGGGGTTTCGCGGGCCGGCGACAAATCGCCGGGATCGAAACCGGAGGAATTCCCGAAATTTCGGGAATTCCGGATGGAACGCCGATCCGGCGGGGACGCCGAACCGGCGGTTCCGGGACGAACTACATCACCAATTCGAAGTCGATCTCGGTGGATTCCTGGTCCTTCTTTTCCAGCAGAAGGTCGAGGATTTTTTCCAGCAACCGAATTCCGCCCCTGTAGCCGACGCTGGGGAAGTAGCTGTGGCCGACCCGATCCAGAATGGGGAAGCCGTGGCGCAGCAGGGGAATTCCCTCGTCCCGGGCGACGTACTTCAGGTAGGTGTTGCCGATCAGCAGGTCCACCGGCTCGTTTTTGATCCACTGGTGGAACAGGAACATGTCGCCCGCGGCCTTGATCTTGACCTCGCCGGACACGTCCTTGGTGGCCTCTTCCATGGCGGCGACCCACTTTTTGCCCGCCGGGGTGCCGGTGACGATGTAGACCGGGCACATGTCCAGGGAGACCAAGAACTTGGTCAGCGCAAGAAGCTGATCCGGATCGCCCACGAGACCCACCCGCTTGCCGTGGAAGTACTGGTGCATGTCGGAGATGATGTCCACCATCTGGCCGCGCTCGAACTCCAGGGTGTCCGGCACGTTGACCCCGGCCATGCGGCGGAGCGTGTCCACGAAGCGGTCGGTCTCGTGCAGCCCGATGGGCAGATCCAGAATTTTGCAGGGCACGCCGCACTTGGCATCCAGCGCCTTGGCCGCGTCGGCGGCGCCCAGGACGCCCAGTGCGATGCTGCCCATGGCGTTGCCGGTTCGCTTGAGGTCTTCAATGGTGACGCCGCCCTCGGGATACATCTTGTACTTCCCGGTCAGCGGGCCGTTGAGCACCTTGGAGGTGTCCGGAAAAAGGATGTGGGCCACGCCCATCATCCCGGCGATTCTCTTGAGTTCTTCCATGTCGGAAGGCTCGACGAAGGAGGGGATCAGATTGACCGACTTTTCCTTCTTCCCGGTCGATTCGGAGAAATAATCCACCATGGATTTGACCATGTTGGCGTAGCCGGTCACATGGGAGCCGATGTAGCTGGGGGTGCTGGAGTGAAGCACCGACTTGCCTTCGGGGATTTTGCCGTCGGCCCTGGCCTTGTTGAATATCTGCGGAATGTCGTCGCCGATGGTTTCGGACAGGCAGGTGGTGTGGACGGCCACCACTTCGGGGTTGTAGACCGTGAAAATATTGTTGAGGGCCTGCAACAGGTTGGCCTGCCCGCCGAAGACGGAGGAGCCCTCGGTGAAGGCGCTGGTGGCCGCCATGACCGGCTCTTTGTAGTGCCGGGTCAGCGCGCTGCGGTGATAGGCGTAGCAGCCCTGGGAGCCGTGGCTGTGGGGCAGGCATCCGTGAATGCCGAGAGAGGCGTACATCGCGCCGATGGGCTGGCAGGTCTTGGCCGGGTTGATGGCCAGGGCCTTGCGTTCCTTGATTTCGGTCGGGGTATGTTTCAGAAGCATGGGTCTTCCATATTCTCCAAAAGGTTGCGGGCCGTGGCGGGGGCGGCCCAATCCCGTGGATCGATATCCCGGGAATCGATCCGCCCCCGGCCTCCGCGTTCACGGGCGCCGGACGAGCCGTCGGGCGATTATTCCCAGGCGTAGGTGGCGGCCAGTTCCGGATTCTGCTGCCAGGGAGCCTTCACGAAACTCCACACCCGGCTGTTCACCATCCGGTCAATGTCCTTGTAGAAGTTGATCGCGCCCTTGAAGCCGGCGTAGGGTCCGCCGTAGTCGTAGCTGTGAAGCTGCTTCAGGGGAACGCCGCTCTTCTGAATGGCGTATTTTTCCTTGATGCCGGCGCAGAAAATGTCGGGGCGGAACATCTCGACCATCTTCTCGGTTTCGTGCTGGGTAATGTCGTCGATGACCAGCGCGCCGTTTTCCATCATCGGCATCATGCCCTCGTAGTCGGCCAACATTCCCTTGCTCATGAGGTCCTCGTAGGCCTCGGCCGGCTTGCGGGGGTTGAACCGGGTCTCGTCGGGCTGGACATCCAGCTCCTGGATGTTCCGGCTGTCGGCGTCCACCTTGATGCTGGGCAGCACCTTCCGGCCCTCGTAGTCGTCCCGATGGGCGAACTCGTAGCCCGCGGAGAGGGTCTTCATGCCCAGCTCGCCGAACAGCTCCTGGTAGTGATGGGCCCGGGAACCGCCCACGAACAGCATGGCCCGCTTGCCTTCGGTGCGGGGACGAATCTCGGCGCAGGCGGCCTCGACAATCGGCATTTCCTCGGCGATGACCTTCTCCACCCGAGCCGTCAGGGCGTCGTCGTCGAAATACTCGGCGATCTTGCGGAGCGACTTGGCGGTGGCCTCGGCCCCGATGAAGTTGATCTTGATCCAGGGGATGCCGTACTTGGTCTCCATCATCTCGGCCACGTAGTTGATGGAACGGTGGCACATGATCATGTTGAGGTCCGCGGTGTGGGACTGGGCGAACTTGTCCACCGAGGAGTTGCCGCTGAAGGTGGACACCAGCGTGATGCCGCACAACTCGAAGATCCGCTCGATCTCGAAAGCGTCGCCGCCGATGTTGTACTCGCCGAGCAGGTTGACCTTGAACTCGCCCTCGGGCACGGTGTCGTCGGTGCCGATGACGTGCTTGAATATCTCGTTGTTGGCGATGTGGTGGCCGGCGGACTGGGACACGCCCTTGTATCCCTCGCAGGAGAAGCCGAAGATGTTGATGCCCAGCTTCTTCTTCATGGTGCGGCAGACCGTGTGGACGTCGTCGCCGATGAGCCCCACCGGGCAGGTGGAGAAGACCGCGATGGCCTTGGGATTGAAGATGTCGTAGGCCTCCTGGATCGCCTGGGCCAGCTTCTTTTCCCCGCCGAAGATCACCTCTTGGTCCTGCATGTCGGTGGAAAAGCAGTAGTTCATGAACTGATGACCGTCTTCGGTGGTGCTCGGATCGGTCTGGTTGCGTCGGGTCAGCCAGGAATAAAAGCCGCAGCCGATGGGGCCGTGGGTGATGTTGACGATGTCCCGGGTCGGCCCCAGAACCACGCCCTTGCAGCCCGCGTAGCAGCAGCCGCGCTGGCTGATGAGCCCGGGCACGGTTCGGACGTTGGACTGGATCTCGGGCACGTTTTCGCCCTCGACCTTGTTGACGACGATGCCCTTGGCCCGCTTGCGGGCCACCTTGGTGGGATATGCGCTGAGCAGTTCCTCCTTGACCGTTTCGGGGTCAAGTCCGTCCAGCGCCAACTCTTTCGCATCTTGGTCTTTGATTGCCTTGGCCATATCGTTTCTCCTTTGGAACCGTAGTCGCTACTTCGTCACTTCGTCGAGAACGGCGTCGCCCATCTCTCCGGTGCGCACGCCGATGGCGTCCGCGCAGGGCAACACCCAGATCATGCCGTCTCCCGACTTGCCGGTCTTGTTGACCCCAATGATGGTCTTCACCGTCTTGTCCACCAGCTTGTCGGGCACCACGATGAGCATGGCCCGCTTGGGGATGAGACGACCGCTCTGGCCGAGCTTGGCAATGGCCTCTTCGTAGCCTTTCTCCGCGCCCTCCAGAAGCTGCATGTCCACGATTCCCTTGCCCCGTCCCAGACATTCCCGGGCGGTGATGGAGCTGATGCCCGCTTCGGAGAGCGCCCGCTTCGTCTGGTTCATCATATTCATCCGGACGATCGCGACGACCTCTTTCATATCTCCACCTCTTCGGTCGTGCCGTCGGCGTTTTCCTTGATGCCGGAGCTGATGGTGTAGGATTCCAGCACGGGGACGATGAAGATCTTGCCGTCGCCGTATGCGCCCTTTTCGCCGGTGCGCGCGGCCTGGACGACGGTTTTGACGGCGAAGTCCTTGTCCTGATCCTTCACCACGGTCAGGAGCATCTCCTTGGGAATCTCGTCGTAGGTCACCTCGCCGATCTTTATGCCGCGCTGCTTGCCGCGGCCGACGACCGACATCTTGGTGACGCCGGGGAAACCGGCTTCCATGAGAGCGGCCATAACGGCATCGACTTTCTCGGGGCGGACGATGGAGCGAATCATAATCATGGTCGGTGTTCTCCTTGAATATCGCTAATTAGTTGACGATGCCGTGTTCGACGAGCAGGCTTTCCAGTTCTTCGATTTCGATCGGGGTCGGAACCACCCGCATGTCGTTTTCGTCGATCTTCTTGGCCAAGGCGCGGTATTCGTCGGCCTGGGGATGTTCGGGATTGAACTCGATGACCGTCTTCCGTTCCAGTTCGGCCCGCTGCACCATGTTTTCCCGGGGAACGAAGTGGATCATCTGGGTTCCGAGCTTGTCGGCCAGGGCGTTGATGAGTTCGTGCTCCTTGTCGGTGTTCCGGCTGTTGCAGATGAGCCCACCCAAGCGCACGCCGCCGGCCTCGGCGAACTTCACGATGCCCTTGCAGATATTGTTGGCCGCGTACATGGCCATCATCTCGCCGGAGACGACGATGTAGATTTCCTGGGCCTTGCCTTCCCGGATGGGCATGGCGAAGCCGCCGCAGACCACGTCGCCGAGCACGTCGTAGAAGACGTAGTCGAGTTCTTCGCTGTCGGAATAGGCGCCGAGCTGTTCCAGCAGGTTGATGGAGGTGATGATGCCGCGGCCGGCGCAGCCGACGCCGGGCTCGGGACCGCCGGACTCCACGCAGAGGCAGCCGCCGTATCCTTCCTTCCGAACGTCTTCCAACTCGACGTCTTCGCCCTCTTCGCGAAGGGTGTCGAGAACGGTTCGCTGGGCCATGCCGCCCAACAGCAATCGGGTGGAATCGCCCTTGGGATCGCAACCGACGACCATCACCTTCCGACCCGCTTCGGCCAGACCCGCCACCGTGTTCTGCGTGGTCGTGGATTTTCCGATTCCGCCCTTGCCGTAGATGGCTACCTTTCTCATGGTACAGACTCCTTTGGTTCCTTCGGGGAAAATGGTTTCAACGCCCGCTTCGCGAGCGGGACAACCTGTCGTCATTTGCCCTAACTACAAAGCAAGGCTGGCGCCACGAAGAAAAAAACCGCAGACAATCTTTATAACCATCCGTATTTTTAATAAAATAAAATTTAGAGAGGGGCGAAATCCACCGAATTCAAAAACAGGAATACTTACATTCTTGTATGGCGAGACTTCCAACAAAACATTTTTGTTTTGTTTTGGCGATGGGATTTCAAAACTGGTTTTTTTAACGTTTTTGTTTGGTTTTGGGCTTGACAAACGAAAGGGCTTGCGGCTGGCGGGCGTTCATCGGAATGCGCGTTGGGTCCAACGCGGGAATCAGGGGGGGGAAACATCCCGGATGCGCCCGACCGATTGCGTGGATGAATCCGGCCGTAGAGGCGGAGACATTCAGGAACGGGCGACGCCAAAAGATTGGGCCAAAGACGGGAATCTTCCGAGCATGACGGATTTATCATTATTTTTCAAGATCTTGGCCGAAAGACCGGGAAGAGAAACGGTCGATCGGATGCGACCTTTGTTTCAATCCGTTTCCTACACGTTACGTTTTTGTATGTCAAGCGGGAATTAAGGACGATAGAACGGAGCGAAAATTCCGGGGTGGGATGAAAAGGAGGAGGGATTCAGGCAAGGGAGGTGGTTTCGCGAACCCCATGGGAAACGCCATCGCCGGGCGCCCGCTCCCGACGCAGGCGCAAGGTTGCATGGCCTTCGGAAACGGGAATATCGGCTGGGTCGATCCCACACCTTTTATATGGAGAATTCCGAGGGAGCGTGAAAAGCGACCATCCGCCCCGGCTTGCCCGGGGAAAGGGAACTGTGCGATAGTGGAAGAAAGCGGGATGATTCATCGAGTCTTTCCATGTTCCCTCCCATAAAAATGGAAATCTTCAGACAGAAATGGAGGCCTTGCCCAACGAAGGAGGCAATTAAACATTTCTCGCCGGTGGTTTCAAAATAGAATTTGACCGGGGATAAACCCATACGTCGAAAATCCCCGGCGCCATGCCAACCGGCCCTGAACCGGAATATTCGGTTCAACATACGCAGCAACGGGAAAGGAGGCCCCATGAGGTTCAATCCCGAGCAGGCCATGTGCGACGTTCGGCGGGAATTCGGGGAACACGGCGGGGTTTGCCCGTCGATCTCCCGATCCGCCACCTTCACCGTGATGGAGCCGGGCATCATGCCCGAAATCTTCTCCGGTCTTCGGGGGCCGGACAAGGACGGCTGCTTCCTCTACAGCCGCCATTTCAATCCGACGGTCAACATCCTGAACCGGTACCTTTCCGCCATGGAGGGAACGGAAGCCGCCATGGCCACCGCCAGCGGGATGTCGGCCATCTCCTGCGCGCTGTTGCAACTCTGCCGGGCCGGGGACCATATCGTCTCCAGCCGAACGGTCTATGGCGGCACCCACGCTTTGCTGGCGGAACTGTTGCCGCAAATGGGAATCAACGCCACCTTCGTGGACGCCGCCGACTCCGCGGCCTGGAAAGCGGCCATCCGGCCGGAAACCAAGGTGCTGTACACCGAGGCCATCGGAAACCCCACGTTGAAAATCGCGAACCTCCCCGCCATCGCGGAGATCGCCCACGATCGGGGCCTTCAATTCGTGGTGGACAACACCTTCGCCCCGATGATTCTTTCTCCGGCGCAATTGGGCGCGGACGTGGTGGTCTACTCCATGACCAAATTCATCAACGGCGCCAGCGACCTGATCGCCGGAGCCATCTGCGGCAGCCAGGAACTGATCAACCGGTTGATGGACCTTCACACCGGCCGCGTCATGCTGCTGGGGCCCACCATGGACCCGACCGCCGCCTTCGAAATCCTCCAGCGGCTGCCGCATCTGGCCATCCGTATGCGGGAACACGGCCGCCGGGCCATGGCCGCGGCGGAGCGGCTGGAGGCGCTGGGCACGTCGGTGCGCTATCCGGGGCTGCCCACCCATCCCCAGCACGACGTAATGACGGCCATGATGAATCCCGATTTCGGCTTCGGCGGCATGTTGAACCTGGACTGCAAAACCCGGGAGAAGGCCGAGGCGCTGATGTCCCATCTTCAGAACGCCGAACGGTTCGGACTCATCGCCGTTTCCCTGGGCTATTTCGACACGCTGATGTCCTGCTCCGGCTCCTCCACCTCCTCGGAAATCCCGCCGGAGGACCAGGAAACCATGGGGCTCTCCCCGGGCCTCCTCCGATTCTCCATCGGATTCACCGGCGATTTGGAAAAACGGCTGGAACAGTTGGAGCGGGCGGTGCGGGCCGTTGGGTTGGCGTGAAAAGAACGTTCGAATCAAAGTCAAGCGACAAGCTCGGAATATTGAAACGGGCGGGGTCGCCCCCGCCCGTCGCTATTTCTGGATTTGAAAATCGAGCGAAACCAACCTACCACCCCATCCGCAAATAATCGTCGATGGAATCGGCGGCCTGCCGTCCCGCGCCCATGGCCAGGATGACCGTGGCCGCGCCGGTGACGATGTCGCCGCCGGCCCACACGCCTCGCTTGGTGGTCTTGCCGGTCTTGGGATCGGTTTCGATGTAGCCCCAATTGTTGAGTTCCATGTCCGGCGTGTCCTGGGTCAGCAGCGGATTGGCCCCGGAGCCCACGGCCACGATGCACAGGTCGCAGTCCATGGTGAACTCGGACCCCTGCTTGGCCACCGGACGCCGCCGCCCGGATTCGTCCGGCTCGCCCAGCTCCATCTGGAGACATTCCATCCCGGTCAAGCGCCCCTTGTCGTCGCCGATATATTGGGTCGGGCTGGTCAGCAGGAAGAACTCGATCCCCTCCTCCTCGGCGTGATGGATTTCTTCCTTCCGGGCGGGCATTTCCTCCCGGGATCGACGGTAGACGATCTTCACGCTCTCCGCGCCCAGGCGCATGGCGGTTCGGGCCGAGTCCATGGCCACGTTGCCCGCGCCGAGCACCACCACGTTCTTCCCCCGGGGAATGGGCGTGTCCACGTCGGGAAACAGGTAGGCCTTCATCAAATTGGCCCGGGTCAGGTATTCGTTGGCGGAAAGAATGCCGTTGAGATTCTCGCCGGGGATGCCCAGAAACCGGGGAAGCCCGGCGCCCACGCCGACGTAGATCGCCTCGTACCCCTCCTCGAACAGCTCGTCCAGGGTGATGGTCCGGCCGACCACCATGTTGCACTCCACATTGACGCCCAGCCGCTCCAGAAAATGGACTTCCTGGGCCACGATCTCCTTGGGCAGCCGAAACTCCGGAATGCCGTAGACCAGCACCCCGCCGGGCTTGTGGAACGCCTCCAGCACCGTGACGGAATGGCCTTTCTGGATCAGGTCGCCGGCCACGGTGAGCCCCGAGGGGCCGGAACCGACCACCGCCACCTTATGGCCGGTGGACTCCGGCACCGGCGGCAGCTCGCCGGTCCCGTGATGCCGCTCGTAATCCGCGGCGAACCGCTCCAGGTTGCCCACGGCCACCGCGTCGCCCTTCTTGGCCAAAATGCACTTGCCCTCGCACTGAATCTCCTGGGGACAGACGCGGCCGCACACCGCCGGGAGGGCGTTTTTCCCCCACAAATTCCGGATGGCGCCCTTGAAATCGCCGCCGGCGATGTGGCCGATGAAGCCGGGAATGTCCACGCTGACCGGACAGCCTTCCACGCAGCCGGGCTTTTTGCACTGGAGACAGCGCTGGGCCTCGGCCACGGCCATCTCCGGAGTGTAGCCGACGGGCACCTCCTTGAAATTCCGCCGCCGGACGTCGGCCTCCTGCTCCGGCATGGGCTGTCGGGGGATGGAACCTTTTTTCTTTTCCGCCATGAAAAATGCCTCCGTGCCGCGCCGTCCGCCGCAGCGGTCGGCGTCGCACCGGCCCCAAAAGGCCGGCCGTTGAAATCAAATCCGAACGAAACCCGGGCCGATCGGCCTAGGCTTCCTCAATTACGCAATAATCGTTGAAACAACGCTTTTCGGCGTCGCAATAGGCCTGGAGCCGGTTCATCAGTTCGTCGAAGTCGACCTTGTGGCCGTCGAATTCGGGGCCGTCCACGCAGGCGAACTTGGTCTCTCCGCCCACGCTCACCCGGCAGCCGCCGCACATGCCGGTGCCGTCCACCATGATCGGGTTCAGACTCACCTGGGTCGGGACGTTGTATTCCGCCGTCATCTTGGACACGAATTTCATCATCGGAACGGGACCGATGGCAAACGCCTCCTGAACGTCCTTGGCCTCCAGCACCTCCTTGAGGGCTTCGGTCACGAATCCCTTGCGACCGTGGGATCCGTCGTCGGTGCAGACGATCAGCTCATGGCTGGCGTCGCGCATCCGGTCTTCCAAAATCAGCAAATCCTTGCTTCGGGCGCCGACGATGGCGGTGACATGATTGCCCGCCTCTTTCAGGGCCCGGGTGATCGGGTGCAGCACCGCGATGCCGGTCCCGCCGCCCACGCAGACCACGTTGCCCACCTTTTCGATGTGGGTTGCCTTGCCCAGGGGCCCGATCACGTCGGTGTAGCCTTCGCCTTCCCGAAGATCCCGAAACAGGGCGGTGCTTTTGCCCACCACCATGTAGATGACGGTGATGGTTCCCCGCTCGGGATCGGTTTCCGCCATGGTCAGGGGCACCCGTTCGCCGTCCTCGCCGGCCTTTAAAATCACGAACTGTCCGGGTTTCGCCTTTTTCGCGATCAACGGCGCCTCGATCTCGTTCAGGATCACGTTGCCGTCGGACATTTCTTCCCGCTTCACGATGGTAAACATATCTGCTGCCTCCAAAAGGTTTGGGGGCCGATTCCGCCGCCCCCGGCATTGCTTCCTCAGTGGGAAAGACCCCGCATTGTAGACAATTCGAAACAAAATTGCAATTTCATATCCATTTTTTTCACCAAATCCCGAAACCTCCCGCCCCGAGCGCTGGACGGCGTGGAAATCGTCGCCGCGAATTCCCTGCGGGGCAAGGAAATCCCTGGACATCCTCGGGCGGGCAACGGTAGAACAGATCCGCTCTCCAAACATGTCGGAACAAGGGCAATGGCGTAACTTCCGCCTCGCCGCCGCCCGTGCGAAAATCTCCCCTTCCCTTTCCGGCGGTTTTTCGATACCCAACTCGCGGTATTTCCCTGAAACAAATTCAACCGGAAGAAAGCGTTCCAAAGATTCCCCATGAAAATTTTCGACAGCCATTGCCACCTGACCGACAAGTCCTATCGCGAAGACTTCGACGACGTGCTCAAGCGCATGGCGGAGGCGGAGGTCGCCGCCGCCATGCTGGTGGGCATCACCCGGCCCGACGCCGAGGAGACCGTCGCCCTCGCGGAATCCCGCGACAACCTGATCGCCTCCGTGGGCATCCATCCCCACGACGCCCAACACGCCACCGAGGCGGACATGGACCGCCTCCGCGAATTGGCGTCCCGCCCCGACGTTCGCGCCTGGGGCGAAACCGGTCTGGATTTCAACCGGATGTTCTCGCCCCAAAAAGACCAGGAACACTGGCTCCGCCGCCAGCTCGACATCGCCGACGATCTGGACCTGCCCGCGATTTTCCACGAACGGGACAGCGAGGGGCGGTTTCTGGAAATCCTTCGAGAGCGGTATCCCAACGGGCGGAAGGGCGTGGTCCACTGCTTCAGCGGGACGCGGGAGGAGATGTTCGCCTACCTGGAATTGGGACTGCACATCGGCATCACCGGGATTTTGACGGTGAAAGGCCGGGGCGCGGAGCTGCGGGAAATGGCCCCGGAAATCCCCGCCGACCGCATCCTGGTGGAAACCGACGCCCCCTACCTCACCCCGGTGCCGGAGCGAAACAAGCACCGAAGAAACGAACCGGCCTTCGTCCGGACGACGCTGCTGCGGTTGGCCGAAGTGCGGGCGGAAGAGCCCGAGGCTTTGGCGGATACGGTCTGGAACAACACCTGCCGGTTGTTCCAATACACGGAGTAAACAAGGGCGAGCGTCCACGGAATACCGGCCGTGAAGGCAAGCATGTTCACCCCCCTTTTTTAAAGGGGGGCAGGGGGGATTTTTCGGCAATCAATTGAATTGATTCAGTCCATTTGGGGACGACCGACGTTGGACCCTCGCACCCCCCGTCTGCTTTGAACCCTTGTACCGCCCTCCTCATTGAGAAGGCCACTGGATATCCAGCTTCCGCTGGTTGTTCACGCAATCCTGCAAATACAGATTGATGAGACTTTGGTAGGGGATTCCCGTTTCCTCCGCCATGTTCTTAAAATATTCGATCACATCCGGCCGAATTCTCAGCGTAACCTGCTTTTTCAATTGCTTGGCATACGGATTCCGCCTGGATTTCATTTTTGAAAGATCATATTCGTCCTTCATTTTCACCTCCGGTGAAACTTGGCGTCTTTCTTGGTGGCTTTGCGGGGAGAAATGACTCGGCTATGGATCGCCCTCAGTTCCGCGCCATCAAATGCGCCACCGCCTGTTCCAAACCGTCCACGGTGAGTTCGAACATCGGGAAAATGCGGGAGATCATCATGATGGTGCGGGTGTAGGCCCAGGTGGGGCGGGGGGCGGGGTTGAGCCAGACGCAATGGGGGAAAGTGTCGGCGAGAAATTGGAGTTGCTCGATGCTGGGGCGGCCGCTCCGCTCCTCCATGTGGATGGAGCCGTCGGCGATCATCAGCTCGTAGGGCGCCATGCTGGCGTCGCCCACGATGATCAGCCGGGTTTCCGGATCGAACCGGGCCAGGTCCGCCACCTTTTGCGGCTTGCGGCGGCGGGCCGGGTCCTCCCAGAGGATGTCGTAGACGGTGTTGTGGAAAAAGTAGGTCCGGATCTCCTTGAACTGGGACCGGGCGTGGTGGAACAGCGACTGGACCACCGGGATGTACGGGTCCATGGACCAGCCGCCGTTGTCGATGGCCAGCATCACCTTGAGCCGGTCCTTCAAGCCGCGCCGGAAGACGATCTCGATCTCCCCGGCGTTTTTGAGGGTCTGGCGGATCGTTTCGTCCACGTCCACCTGATCCTTGGGACCGGCGGGCGCCAGATGGCGCAGCCGCTTCAGCGCCTCGCCCATGGTGGCGGAGGTCAGCGGGCCGTCCAGGGCGTAATCCTTGTAGCGCCGGTCCATGGCCACCTTCACCGCCGACCGGTTCCGGGAGGGGCCGCCCACCCGCATTCCGCCGGGATGACGGCCGGAATGGCCCGTGGGCGAGGTCCCTCCGGTCCCAATCCACTTGTTGCCGCCGTGGTGGGCCTCGGTCTGCTCCGCCAGCCGCTCCTTGAAGTATTCCAGCAGCTCGTCCGGCGTCATTTTGGACAGCTCGTCCTCGTCGGCGCCCATGGCCCGGGCCACTTCTTCGGGATTGCCCAGCCATTCCTCCAGCAGAGCCCGGGCCATGGCGTCCACCTCGAAGCCCGCGTCGTCCGGCAGCTCCGCCCCTTCGAAATGGTGGGCGAAGATCCGGTCGAACAGGTCGAAATGGCGCTCGCTTTTGACCAGGATCGCCCGGGACGCCACGTAGAAATCGTCCAAAGAGGTCACCAGCCCCCGCTTCAGGGCGTCCTGAAGCCGCAGAAAGGCGGTGGGATTCACGGGAATCCCGGCGTTTTTCAGCAAATAGAAAAAGTCGATGAACATCGGCGGAAACCCGTTAGAACAGCCGCCGGCGGCCGCCGGTGGATTCCGCCGCCCGGGCGTAGTCGCCGCTTTTCTTGAACAGCACGCCCAGATAGGGAATCTCGCCCTTTCGCAGATCCTTGGGCTTGAAATCCGGGTCGGCCTGGAGCGCCCGAATCCAGTTGAGCAGCTCCCGGGTGGCCGGCTTTTTCTCCACCCCGTCCACCTGCCGAAGCTGGTAGAAGGCGTCCACCGCGCTCTCCAGCAGCGCCTCGTCCACCTCCGGAAAATGGACCTGGACGATCTTCCGCATCATCTTGGGATCGGGAAAGGCGATGTGATGGAAATTGCACCGGCCCAGGAACGGGTCGGACAAATCCTTCTTGGCGTTGGAAGTGATGATGATGACCGGCCGGTGAACCGTGGCGACGGTGCGGTCCACCTCGGTGATGTCGAAGGTCATCTGGTCCAGCACGTCGAGCATGTCGTCCTGGAAATCGGTGTCGGCCTTGTCGATCTCGTCGATGAGCAGCACCGTCCGCTCCGGCGCGACGAAGGCCTGGCCGATTTTCCCCATGCGGATGTATTCTTCGATATTGCTCACGTCCCGGCTGGAGTCGCCGAACCGGCTGTCGTTGAGCCGGGTCAGGGTGTCGTACTGATACAACGCCTCCACCAGCTTCATGCTCGACTTGACGTTGAGCACGATCAGCGGCATCGCCAGGCTCTCGGCGATGGCGTAGGCCAGCATGGTCTTGCCGGTGCCCGGCTCGCCCTTCAGCAGCAGCGGCATCTCCAGCGCCATGGAGATGTTGACGATTTTCGCCAGATCGTGATCCAACACGTACCGGGCCGCCCCGGCGAATTCTCGATGGGTGGTCAAAATCGTCCTCCTCAGCCCTCGGCCCGAACCCGCTCGGAAAGCCCCTTTGTCAGCGCCAGCACCCGCATGGCCCGTTCCGGGGAAAGGGAGCCGACGCCGCAGCTCGGCGTAATCAGCGCCTGGGAACGAACGGTTTCCGGCGTCAGCCCCAGCTTGGCGGCCCGGTCCCGCTGGTCCCGCCACATGTCGTAGAGGGAATCCACGGTTTCCCGGTCGATGGCCTCGGGATCGCCGGTGGGCACCAGCCCCCAGGCCAAAATTCCGCCGTTCTCCAAGAATTTCTTGAGCGGATCGGCGTAGAGCACCAGCTTGTCGAAATAGCCGTAGGCGTCGAAGTTGATCACGTCCACGCCGCTGTCGATGATGAGATCCCACTCCGTGTTGGCGCAGACGTGGATGGCCGCAAGACCGCCCGCGCTATGGATGGCCCCGATGACCTCCCGCAGACACTCCAGCACCTCTTCCCGGGAAATGCTGATGAACTCGGAGGTCCCGAACCCGGCCAAGGCCGGCTCGTCGATGAAGATGATGACCGGGCATCCGCGCGTGGACAATTCCTGAACCTGCCATTTGGCCTTGAGCGCCAGCAGTTTCACGGCGGCGTCCCGGGCCTGAAGGTCGTAGAAGATGGCCCGGTCCTCCATGTCCTTGGTTCCCGTGGCCAAGGTGATCGGCCCGGTCACTTGCCCCTTGACGGCGGCCGGTGCCTGCGGCAAGGCCATCAGGCCGTCCCGAAAGACGAAAAAGCCGGGTGCGTCCGGCTTCCGCAGCGCGAACCGGGTGGCGTCCATGTCCGCGCCGGCCTCGGTCACGTTCATGTATTCCTCGTAAAATTCGACCAGCGCCTGGGAAAAATCGTCGCCGGCGGCGTCTACCCGAATCCGGTCGTCGGAAATTTTCAGCCCCGGCATTCCCGGAAGAAACTGCCGGATCATTCCCTCCTCGGGAAAGGCGGGCAACTGCACCCAGACCGGAACGTCCGGGGCGTTTTCCATCACCAGGCGATGGGCTTCGTCGTGGTCCGTCAAAGGCATGCTGCCGATCAGCGTCGTCCGGCCGTCCGGTCGAAAGAGTTGCGTCATAATATCCTCGTGATATGGGTTCCCAAAGCGCCGAGCGAAACACGCACGAATTCGCCCCCCGGAAACGGGGTTCGCGAACCGCGACGATCCGATCGTCCCAAACGGCGCGTTTTCCATTGCGGAACCGAATTCCCGGCCGGGATCGGCCCGCGACGCGCTCGGCGAAAAAAACGGGGAACCGCAGTTCCCCGCTGCGAAATTCATTTTTAAAACGAGAAAAGTAACACGAAATCGGCCTCCTGGCAACGCACAGAATAAAATTGACACTCTGCGGCCCCAATGTTATGCTTCCAGTTGCGGTGAGTTTTCATGCCGTTGCGGGGGTTTATGGCCGATATCATTTCATTGGACGACAAGCTGCACGAGGTTCGCGACCGGAAAAAGCTGGAAGGCCGGCGGCGCAAACTGGCGACCGTTCGCTCCGTCATGTCTCGGTTGGGCCGGCCCAACCGGTGCGAGAAGTGCCACGAAAAAATCCCGCCCGAAGCCATTTCGGATCGGGACGAAAACATCCGCCTTCGCGTGCCCTACGTCTTCTGCGACCACTGCGCGGAAGAGTACGTGGATTACATCGAATTTCTTCAAGGGCGGGGAAAGCCGGATCGATACTGGCAAAACCATGCCTGGCGCGATCTCTGGAAACAGTGGATCAATTACCAGGGCTCAATGGATCGCTTTACCAAAACGCCCGAGTTCAAGCAGCTGCTCGCCGAGCTGAAATCGTCGGATTCGGATAATTAGGAGGATTTGTTTATGTTTGGAATCGGTATGCCCGAACTGATCATCATCCTGGTGATCATCCTCATCATCTTCGGGGCCGGAAAGCTGCCGGAAATCGGGGCCGGCATGGGAAAAGCCATCCGGAACTTCAAAACCGCCACCTCCGACTCGGACAAGGAAGAGGAAGACAAAAAAATCGAGGGCAAGGAAAACAGCTAATCCCGCCCGAACGTCCCCACTATTTTGAAAACGACCTCGCCTCGGACATACGGGCGGGGTCGTTTTGTTTTGAAATTTGAAATGAGAATCATCGCCCGAAAAACGCTCCAAAAATTCTGGGAAAAGCATCCAGACGCCGAGCAGGCATTAAAAGCCTGGTATCAAGACGCTCGCCATTCTCAATGGACCGCTCCCTCGGAAATCCGGAAACATTATGCCAATGCCAGCATAATCAACAACAACCGAGTGGTTTTCAATATCCGGGGGAATCATTATCGTTTGATTGTTTCCATCAATTACCCCTTTCAAATCATCTACATCCGATTTATTGGAACCCACAAGGAATACGACAAGATCGACGCCGCAACCATTTAAAGGAAACTTAAATCATGGATATCCGCCCCATAAAAAACGAAAAGGACCATGAAGCCGCTCTTAAGGAAGTCGAAACCCTTTGGGAGTCCCAGCCCGGAACGCCCGAGGGGGATCGGCTGGAAATTTTAACGACTCTGATCGAAGCCTACGAAGCGCAAACCCATCCCTTCGACTTGCCGGATCCCATTGAAGCCATCCAATATCACCTGGAAAGCCGTGGATGGTCCCATCGAGACCTGGAACCGCTGCTTGGGAATTCCAGGCAGGTTCAAGAAATCCTGGATCGGAAAAGGCCCCTCACACTGCCGATGGTCCGAGGACTTCATGAACGCTTGGGCATCCCCGCCGAAATTCTGATTCAACCCTATTAGATGGAAGACAAAGCGGCCTGAGGTTTCCCATCTTTTCCTGCTTTTCGCTCAACCGATTTCAAAGTCTACGACCCCAAGGTCAATTTCAAAATTCTGGGGAGAAACATGTCCCACGGCGGTTCGTTGAACCTGACCTTCGACGAGCTTCAGATGATCCGGGGAAACAAGAAATTTACGGAAAAGGAGTGATCCCATGGAGCTGTTGACGGGTAAAATCGTGGAGGGAAAGGTAGTTCTGGATGGCGATTCCTTTGCCGAAGGAACCATCGTTATGGTGATCGCCAAAAGCGGAGAGACCGCCGTTCGCCTCCCAAAAGCCTTGCAAATGGAGCTTGAAGAAGCGCTGGAAGAAGCGGACCGAGAAGAAGGCATCTCCGGAGAAGAAATGCTGGAAAAGTTGGAAGCGCTCGATTGACCGTGTCACTTTCGATTCGCGTCAAGCCACGAGCAGAACGGGAAATCCAGGCGGCTGCAAAATGGTGGAAGGAAAACCGGCCAGCCGCACCTGGCGCGATTCGGTTCGACCTTCGAGCGACCATGGAGATTTTGGCGGAACAACCTGGCATTGGTCAACGGGTGGAGAATGCCCGGGACCCACGCACTCGCCGTCTTTTCCTGAAACGAACACGGTATTTTGTTTATTACCGCCCTCGCGGAAAATTCTTGGAAATCATCGCATTTTGGCATTCAAGCCGCGAACACGGCCCATCGATATGAACCCGTAAAGCTGCCA
>CAYFVR010000018.1:0-1950 GCA_964346545.1 uncultured Desulfobacterales bacterium
CCGACGCCCATCAAAACCGCCGTGCCGGGTTCGGGGATGGGATTCATGCCCGGGTCGCCGTCCGCCGGATCGCACACGAAGCGCCAAGTGGACAAATGGGCCATAGCATTCAGTCAACAAGTGTAGCACAATCCGGGCCAAAGTTTAAAACTTTTGGATTATTTCAAAATATATATTGATTTCAAGCTGTTAAAACGTTAACATTTTGCCGCTGCCACAAAAATTGTTGTTTTTTTCGATCTTCCCAAAAAATTCAACAAATTTTGATGGGTTTCATGGGCGTCTTTTGCTCGTCGGTTCCATTTTTTGTCACCGCAATCGGTTCGTTGCGGAAGATGGAGGCGCCGTCGCGCATCGCCTTCACTCGATGGAAATCCCGGGAAGGGTCGTTCCCGGCCGGCGGCCGGCCGGATTCGCCCCCCAAGGCATGGCTTCCGGACCCGATGCAAAATTTTCCGTCGCTTCCATTGGCGTTTTGGCGGGAGATATGCAAGAAATAAATTTATTCGGTTCGGGCGGAGGAATCCCGGGCCGGGCGCCTCGTCGAACATCTGAAAAGGAGTCTCCCTCATGTCCGCAAAGGAAATTTGGAAAGCGCCATTCAAAATTTTCGGGATGACGTTTTTCGCACTGATCAGCTTCGTCGTCCTGCTGTTTTTGTTCGGCCTGTTTTTCGCGGGCGCCGGGGCGGGGCTGGGAGCGATGTACGGTCAAAAACGGCTGTCGGTCATCCCCGGCCCGGACGAATTGTCGGTCAAGCATTTTTCCGGCGATCCCGCGTCGGAAAACCTGCTGCTCCGCATTCCGATTTCGGGCGTCATCCTCGGCAGCCCCTCCCAGGGAATGGAGGCGGCCATGAACATTCGGGGGGTGACCTATGGATATCGGGTGAAGGAGATTCTCTTCCAGGCCGAAGACGACCCAAAGATCAAAGGCGTGTTTCTCCATTTGCAAACCCCGGGCGGAACGATTTTCGGCGCGCGGGCCATCTTCGACGCCGTCCAATCCTATCGGGAACGCACGGGACGGCCGGTGTTCGCCTTCGTGGAGGGGCTTTCCGCCTCCGGCGGGGTAATGGCCATGGCCGGCGCGGATCGGATTTTCGCCGATTTCGGCAGCCGGGTGGGCGGCATCGGCGTGCTGGGGGGAATGCTGACCTATTTCGACGATCCCGTGGCCACCGACGGCGGTCTGCTGGGCCGGGGCATTGAAACCCGGGGCGGCATTGAGCACACGATCATCAGCGCCGGCCGGGGAAAAGATCTGGGCAACCCCTTCCGACGGCCGACCGAAGCGGAGATCGCCGCCCTCCAGGAAGGCGCCGACAATGAATACGACCGTTTCGTCGCGCTGGTGGCCGAAAATCGGCCCATCGCCGAAGCGGTCGTCCGGGAAACCCTGGGCGCGATGATTTTCGGAAATCAGACGGCCGAAACGCACGGCCTCATCGACGGAACCCGGAATCGGGATGACGCCGTCGCGGAGCTGGCCCAGGCGGCCAATGTCTCCGAGGACCATCAACTGGTGACGCCCCGAACCGACGCCGGCCCTTTCTGGCGGCAGCTTCTGTCCGGGATTTCCGGGCCGGACCCGGGCGCGATGGTCCGGCGGGATCTCTGCCGGGCGTTCACCCGGCTCCCGTTGGCCTACGCCGGAGACCTCGCCGCCCTGTGCGAGGCCTGCCGCCGGGACGTCATGGATTTTCCGGACGCGGCAATCTCCCGGTGATTCGGATGGGGCGGCCGAAATTGAGCGGGAACCTCATTTCATGAATTTTCTGGCTGATCTTCACGTTCATTCACCCTTTTCCCGGGCCACCTCCAAATCCCTGGACCTGGGGGCGCCGTCCGTGGCCGCCCGGTGGAAGGGGGGTTCCGCGGTGGCGACCGGGGACCGCCCGCACCCCGCCCGGCGGGAACAGCTCGTCCTTTTCGATCTTGGATTCGATCT
>CAYFVR010000018.1:2050-6328 GCA_964346545.1 uncultured Desulfobacterales bacterium
GGAGGGAAGCCGGCATGAAATGGATTCGGGAAAACACCCTCGCGCCGTTCGTCTTTCTGGCCACCGCGTCCCTGATCGTCTTCCTTGCGGTGGTTCTCGCCTTTTTTTTCATCGCCCGGGAACATCGCGCCTTCGAGGCCCAGCGCCGGGGGGAGGAAGCCGAATTTCTGGACGGTCGGCGGGAAATGCTGAAAAACGAGATGAACCGCGCGCTGGCCTCCATCCAAAAAGCCCGGGACCGGATGGACCGCCGCCTTCGAACCGAACTTCGGGAGCAGGTTCGCAAGGCCAAGGCGGTGGCCGGCTCCCTTCTCCAGGCCGGCCGAGGGACCCTTTCCGACGCCCAAATCCAGGTCCTCGTCCGCGAATCCCTTCGGGACATCCGGTTCAACAACGGTCGCGGCTACATCTTCATCGATCACATCGACGGGACCTGCGTGCTGCTGCCCATCGCTCCCTGGCTGGAAGGGGCCGATTTTTGGGACAACCAGGACGATACCGGCCATTTCGTGACGCGGGAATTCATTCGGATCGTGTTGGAGCGGGGGGAGGGTTTTTCCGCCTATCGCTGGTACGCCCCCGGAAACAACGCGGTCATGCGGGAAAAACTGAGTTTCGTCAGCCTGTTCGAACCGCTGGATTGGATCATCGGCGCGGGCGAATATCTGGGCGACGCGGAAGCCCGGCTCCAGAGCCGGATTTTGGAGGACTTGGCGAAGGTTCGGTTCGGCGACGGCGGGTCTTGGCTGGTCGCGCGGGACGACGGCGTGGTCCTGGCGAGTTCCGGGGACGCGGAATGGATCGGCGAAGGAGACTTCGGAGCCCGCCCGAACGGCGTTCCGCAAACCATTCGGACCCTCTTGACCGCCGGGAAGGAGGGCGGCGGCTTCCGCCAACTGACCGGCGAACCGGGAACCACCGAAGAAGGGGGCCGGCGGCTGGCCCACATCGAGCGGATGCCGGATTGGGGATGGACCCTGGTGGCCGGCGTCCGGTGGACTCCCCTGGACGAACGGGTCAACCGCGCCCGGGCCGCTTTGGCGGTGGAGACCCGGATGGAGATTGTGTTCGTCGCCGTTGTTCTGCTTTTGGGGCTTTGCGGGGCGTTGGCCCTGGCGCTGTTTTTTCGTTGGGGAACGGATCGCTTGTTCGAGAATCAGCGGAAGGAGATCGTTGACCGGGAACGGGCGCTGGAACGGGCCGAGGCGATTCGGGAACACCTTCGCGGAGAGCTTCGCCGGTTGATCGACCTTGCGCCCCATCCGGTTTTCGCGCGGGACGGCGACGGCCGCTTCCGCATGGCCAATCGGGCGACGGCGCTTTTCTACGACACGGTCCCCGACCGGCTGATCGGACGATCCCTGGCGGAGGTCCATCCAGATCCGGTGGAGGCGGAATCCCTGCTGGCCCGGGATCGGGAGGCGCTGGAAAGCGGAAACGCCCGGGAATTCCCGCCCGAGCGGGGCTGGCGGGCCGGCGGAACGCCCGGCATGTTCCAGTCTTGGCTGATCCCGTTTCCCGACCCGGAAACCGGCGCGCCGGGGCTGCTGGGCATCCGCGTGGACGTGACCGAGCGGTGGCGGTACGAGCGGGAGCGGCTGCGGCTGCGCACCGCCATCAATCAGGCCTCGGAGGCGGTGCTCATCACCGACGCCGGCGGCCGAATCGAATACGTGAACCCGGCATTTGAATCCATCAGCGGCTATTCCCAAAGCGACGCGGCGGGGAAAACGCCCGCCTTTCTGCAAAGCGGAAAACATTCCGAATCCTTTTATCGGGAACTCTGGGCGGAGCTGACCGCCGAACGCGCCTGGCGGGGCCGGATCATCAACCGCCGAAAGGACGGCGGGCTGTTCCATGTGGACGCCACCATTTCCCCGGTGATGGACAAGCACGGCCGACGCATTCATTTCGTCTCCATCCAACGGGACGTGACCCACGAGGTGGAGCTGGAGGAGGAGCTGCGCCAGGCCCAGAAAATGGAAGCCATCGGCACCCTGGCCGGGGGCATCGCCCACGATTTCAACAACATTTTGTTTCCGATTTTGGGCTACACGGAGATGACCCTGGAAGAGCTGCCCGAGGGCGGGACGGCCTGGGGGAACCTCCGGGAAATTCACCGGGCCGTGAACCGGGCGCGGGACCTGATCGGGCAAATTCTCACCTTCAGCCGCATGGACGCGCAGGAACGGCGGCCGTTGCGGCTGGGGCCCATCATCAAGGAATCCCTCAAACTGCTCCGGGCCTCCATCCCCACCACCATCGCCATCGAAACCGATCTGGACGTGGCGGCGGGGCCGGTGCTGGCGGACCCGACCCGGGTGCAGCAGGTGCTCATCAATCTTTGCACCAACGCCTACCACGCCATGCGGGATCGGGGGGGCCGCATGGTCATCCGATTGCGGGAGGCCGATTCCGCCGTGGGCCCCAAACGGCCCGTCTCCCTGCCCCCGGGACGCTGGGTCCGGCTTTCCGTGGCCGACACCGGCGTCGGCATGTCGCCGGAGGTGATGGAGAAAATTTTCGAGCCCTATTTCACCACCCGGGAAGCGGGGGAAGGCACCGGCATGGGGCTCGCCATGGTCCACGGCATCGTCAAGGAACTGGGCGGCGAAATCGCCGTGGAGAGCGCCCCCGGCGAGGGGTCGGAGTTTCGGATCTGGCTGCCGCTGGCCGATTCCCTGGCGGGTCCGGAGCCGGAGCCGCCGCCGGAGCCGGCCCGGGGCGGCGCGGAAACGATTCTGGTGGTGGACGACGAGGCCGCCATTTCCGAAATGATCCGTCTGATCCTGACCCGGCTGGGCTACGCCGTGTCGGCCCATTCCCACCCCGACCATCTGTGGGCCGTTTTCAAGGAAAATCCCGACGCCTACGATCTGTTGATCAGCGACATGACCATGCCCGGCCGAACCGGGCTGGAGCTGGCCGGGGACATTCAGTCGATTCGTCCGGGATTTCCGGTGATCATCTGCACCGGCTACAGCGAAGCGGTCACCGGCGACGCCGGAGCGGTCGGCGTCGCGGAATTCGTTCGAAAACCGGTGGCCAAAAACGACCTGGCCGCGGCGGTTCGACGGGCGCTTTCCCGCAAGAAAACGGAGCCTCTTTCGGCCTCGCCTCCCGCGTCGGAGACCCCCCCGGCCTGATCTTCGCCCGCCGAACCGTCGTTCCCGGTTCCGCTTTTTCCGCCGCGGCTCCCCCGCCCCGGCCGGTTTACATTCTCCGGCTCGCGGCTTATACTTCCCGAAAGACCCAACCAAAGGAGCCGGCGTGTATCTCGCTCGAAAACGAATCCGGGGCGTCAACCATTATTTTATCCGGGAATCCTACCGCGACGGCGAATGGATGTATCACCGGGAGTTGATGTCCCTGGGAACCGATCCCGCGAACTATCTGGAATATCCCGGCGGAAACGCCGTTTACGTGCATGAGGCGGTGGAGGAAAACCTGCGGGAAAAAGGCGTCCGGCCCGTCGGCGACGAGCTGGAGAATCTGTTCTGGCCCTTCGTGGACCCGGAAGTGCGCCACGCCCAGGATCATTTTCGCAACCGCACCCGTCGGCGTTCCCGTCCGCCCCGGGAAAAATTGCGAGGGAAAGATTTTCACCTCTTCGACCGGCGGCGGGTCCATTTTCTCCGCTACGGCCACATGGACCAGGGCAAGATCGGCCGGATGTCTCCCCGACTGTACCGGGTGCTGGCGGACAAGTCCCGGGATGAAATCGAGCAGTATTTCATGCGGGAAGAACGGGTGCTGCGGTCCCACGAGCTGAAAAGCTATTTGTTCGTCGCCTTCGACCTTCAGCGTCATTTCACCCAGTCCTTCGCCAAAACCATGCCCCAGGCGCTGGATCAGTCGGTCGTGGACGAGACCTTTCTGGGGGAAGTCTGCCGGCTTCACGCCGACGCCGATTTCTGGGGCGGCATGGGGCTTCGGGAAGACCTTCATCGGTACCTGATTCGATACGTGGTGCTGTTTTTCGACCACGAATACGGGCGGAGCACCTACCTGGAGGACATCCTCAACGATTGGATCAACCAGCATCGCGCCTGGAATCCGCCGCGCTCTCGCTCCAAAGTCAGCGTTTCCGACGCCGGCGCCGTCTTCGACGTGCCGGAATCCGAGCTGCGAAGCATGTCTCGGGTCGAACTGACCCGGATGTACCGAAAAAAGGCCATGAAGCACCATCCCGACCAGGGCGGCGATCCAGCGATATTTATTCGTCTCACCGAGGCCTATCAGGTGCTGGTGGAGCGGAAGAAGTAGGGGCGGATTGCG
>CAYFVR010000018.1:6428-28986 GCA_964346545.1 uncultured Desulfobacterales bacterium
GCGGAGCGTTGCCCGCCAATGGGCCGGAAGGCCGGAGAGAGAATGAGAGAACGGAGGCGGATCATTTTCGATCGAATCGTCCGATTTGGGCTGATGTTTGCCCTTCTCGTTCCGTCCATCGCCATGGCCGGATTGGATCTTCGCCTATCCGGAGATCGTCTCTCCCTCCGGACGGACGGCGTTCCCCTCCGCCAGGTGCTGGGACGACTGGCCGGGGAAGGCGTTCGGGTGCAGGTGGACCCGGCGCTGAATCCGCTGGTTTCCGCCGATTTTTCGAACCGGGAAATGAGCGCCGCTCTGAAAAGCCTCCTGGGTCCGCTGGATTTCGCCCTCATCTGGGAACGGCCCGCCGGCTCCTCGGTCCTCCGGCTGGTGGAGGTCCAGGTTTTCGCGCCGGGACGCCAGGGCCGCGCGAGTCCATTGGAGCGCAAGGAGGGGTTCGACGTTCTCCGGAATTCCGAAGACGGGAGCTACTATCTCCGGGACGAAATCGTTCTGCGGCCCGGTCCAAGTCTGCCGCCGGAACGGTTGACGGAGATCGTCCGAGAGTTGGGCGGCCAAATTCTTGAGCGGGACCCGCTGATCGGCGCCGTCCGGGTTCGTCTGCCCGCCGGGTCGGATGTCCCCGGACTCATCGCGCGGCTTCGGGAAGAAGGCGTGACGGACGCCGCGGAACCCCACTACGCCTATCCCATCGCCCTGCCCATGGCGGCCCCGGGCGACGGCGGCCCGGGACCGAAGACCGGGCCGATTCCCGAAGGCCGCGTGGCCGTGGCGGTGCTGGATTCCGGGCTCATGCCCGGGGCGGGGCTGGAAGATCAGGTCTTGGCGTCCCTGGACGCGGTCGATCCGGACATGCCCATCACCGACGGTCTGGGCCACGGAACCCAGATGGCCCTGCTGGCGGGCGGCCGAATCGACCCTCTGGGCGTCCCGGCCGATCCGGCCGATTTGGCCGATCCGGTTCCGCTGGTGGCGATTCGGACCTTCGACGACAAGGGGTTCACCTCCAATTTCGCGGTGTCCCGGGCGGTGGACTTCGCCCGTGCCAACGGGGCGCGGGTGCTGAGTTTGAGCTGGGGTTCCGAGGTCCGCAGCGGTTTTCTGGAAGCGGCCTTGGACGCGGCCGTCCAGGACGGAATGGTGGTGCTGGCCTCGGCGGGGAACAAGCCGACGGGTCGGCCGGTCTACCCGGCCGCCTACGCCGCCGTCATCGGCGTGGGGGCGGAAGCGCCCGACGGCGGCCGATGGGACCAGTCCAACCACGGGGATTTCGTGTCGGTTTCCGCCCCGGGCTTCGCGCGGCTTCCGGTGGGACACAAAGGAGAGCCGGGTCTGTACGCCGGCACCTCGGTGGCCGCGGCCGTGGCCGCCAACCGGGTGGCCCGATATCTGTCGGACCATCCCCGGGCGGATCGGGAAACGCTGGTTCGGATGCTGGAGGCGGCGTTTTAGGCGATTTGTCCAGACCGTTTTTGGCTTTTATTCCACTTGTTTCCTTTCCCTCTGTCTGGTATTTTGGTGGAGATCGATTCACTCCCCAGTTTCCCCGAACCTCCCGAAAGGAACGGTATGCGGTCCCTGGTCGTCTATTCCAGCCGGACGGGCAATACTCGCAAGGTGGCCGAGGCCGTCTTCGAGGCGCTGCCGGCGCCCAAAGAAATTCATCCCGCGGCGGAGGCGCCGCCCCCCGAAAATTTTGATTTCATCGCCATCGGTTTCTGGGTGAACCGGGGCACGGCCGACGAGGAGGCCCAAGCCTACATGGCGCGGGTTCGGGGCAAGCCGGTGGGCGTGTTCGGCACCCTGGCGGCCTATCCGGACTCCGAACACGCCAGAGAATGTTTGGCCGACGTGGAGAAATTGCTGGAAGGAAATGATTTCATGGGCGGTTTTCTCTGCCAGGGACGGGTGGACCCCGACGCCGCGGATCGGGTGGCGCATCTGGCGCCGGAAACCCACCCCATGACCGCCGAACGGCGAAACCGGCTGGAAGAGGCCAAAAGACATCCGGACGGAAAAGACCTCCAGAACGCCAAGCTGGCCTTCGCGGCCATGATGAACCGGCTGCGGGAGTCATGAATGGGGCTTCGCCCCGGTCGGTCTGCCGGGCCGTTGCGGAGAACATCGAACGGATTCTCGTGGGACAGGGACCGGCGATCCGCAAGCTGCTGGCGGTGTTGACCGGCGGGGGCCACGTGTTGCTGGAGGATTTTCCCGGCACGGGAAAGACGACCCTGGCCAAGGCCTTGGCCCTTTCCATCGACGCGGAATACCGCCGCATCCAGTTCACCCCCGATCTGCTGCCCACGGACATCCTCGGCGTGACGATCTGGGACCAGGGCGAAAACGCCTTTCACTTTCGCCCGGGTCCCGTCTTCACCAATATTTTGCTGGCCGACGAGATCAACCGGGCGTCCCCCCGCACCCAGTCCGCCCTGCTGGAGGCCATGGGCGAGGCCCAGGTCAGCGTGGAGGGTCATCGCAAACCGCTGCGGGACCTGTTTTTCGTGATCGCCACCCAGAACCCGGTGGAATCCCGGGGCACCTATCCGCTCCCCGAGGCCCAGATGGACCGGTTTACCGCCCGCTTTTCCCTGGGCTACGTTCGTCCGGAACAGGAGGTGGCCATACTCGCCGAGGACCGGAGCGCGCGGCTGGCGTCGCTGGAACCCCGGGCGTCTCTTCCCGAGCTGGTCGCCTTGCGCCGGGCCGCGGCGGCGGTGCCCATCCGGACGGAACTGCAACGCTACATCGTGGACCTGGTGGGGGCCACCCGCTCCGCCCCGGGGGTGGACCTGGGGGCCAGCCCCCGCGCCTCCCTCTCCCTGATGGGAACCGCCAAGGCGCTGGCCCTGTTCGACGGGGTCGGTTTCGTGACGCCGGAGCACATCCAGGAAATGGCCGTGTCGGTGCTGGCCCACCGGCTGGTGATGGCCCCCCAGGCCCGGTTTTCCGGCGAAACGCCCGAAGCCCTGGTGGAACAACTGCTGGAAGAGATCCCCGTCCCCTCGTGAAACGCCTGCTTTTTCCCAGCTACAACCGCTTTTTCCGCCTGATGGAATGGGGCCGGTCCCGGTTCACCCCGGCGGGCCTGATGGTTCTTTTCATGGCGGGAATTTCCGGGATCGTCGGCGTGGACACTCATCTGAGCCTCGCCTACCAAATTTTCGCCTTCCTCGCCGCCGCGCTTTTTCTATCTCTCCTCCACGGGCTGTTGTTCCGGGCCCGCTTTTCCGTCGTCCGGGAATTGCCCCGACTGGTCACCGCGGGCAGCCCCTTTCGGTATCGGGTTCGAATCACCGCCCAAGGACGCAAGCTGCCGGCGGGCCTGCTGCTTCGGGAACGGCTCCCCGATCCCCGCCCCGACCGGGAGACGTTTTTGCGTACGCCGGAACCCGGGGAGGGGAATCGGAATTTCTTCGACCGGCTGACCGGTTTCTACCGATGGGAATGGCTCGTCGATCGCCGCCGTTTCGGCCGCGCGGTTCCCCATCCCCTCCCCGCCGTGGCCGCCGGGACCACCGAAACGGTCACGCTGACGCTGACGCCCCGTCGGCGGGGTCTTCTGGTCCTTCGGGGGGCGACCCTGCTGCGAACCGATCCGTTGGGGCTGTTTCACGGCGCGGCGCGGCGGGACAAGGTCCAGACGCTCGTGGTCCTGCCCCGGCGATATTCGCTGCCGCCCCTTCGCCTGCCCGGCGGACGGCGTTTCCACGCCGGCGGGGTGGCGCTCACCTCCTCCGTGGGAGACGCCGAAGAATTCGTCGGCCTTCGGGACTATCGGCCGGGAGACCCGTTGCGGCGCATTCACTGGCGAAGCTGGGCCCGCGCCGGCCGGCCGGTGGTCAAGGAGTTCCAGGAGGAGTTTTTCGTGCGCCACGCCCTGGTGCTGGACACCTTTCAGGAAGCGGCGGAGAGCGACGCCTTCGAGGCCGCGGTATCGGTGGCCGCCTCCTTCGCCTGCGACGTTCGAACCCAGGATTCGCTGCTGGACCTCCTGTTCGTGGGGTCCGACGCCTTTTGCGTCACCGCCGGGCGCGGCCTGGGCGGGATGGAACGGATGCTGGAGGTGCTGGCCGGGGTCCGCCCGGCCGGCCACGACCGGTTCACGGAACTCGTCGCGCAAGTGGTGCGCCGGGCGGCGAACCTGAGCGGGGCCATCTGCGTGTTTCTGGCCTGGGACGACGACCGCCGGGACCTGGTGCGCCGGCTTCGCGGGCTGGGCGTGCCGGTGCGGGTGCTGGTGGTGTCCGAAGGGGCCGACGATCTGGCGCCGGGCGTCATGGCGGATCGTCCGTCCGAATTTCATCCCATCCGACCCGATCGGGTGGCCCAGGCGCTGGCGACGCTGTGAAGGAAAAATCTCCTCCGGCGCCCCTTTGCGAAGAGGGGGGTCCAAAGCCGCCGCCCCTCCTGCCGGCCGCGGGACTGTTGTTCTGGGGCTGGCAGACCGGGCTCTGGATTCCCGCCGCGGTCATGGCGGTTCTTCTGGAATCGGCCCCGCTGGTTCGCTTTCGGTGGACGTTTTCGGTTCGGGAGTTGAACCGGGTGGCCGATCTCTGCGCCCTGCTTTTCGTCGGCATGGCCGTCTATCTTTTTTTCGCGGGCCGCACCGTGTTCGTCGTGTTCACCCTGCTCAAATGGCTCCCCATGAGCCTGTTTCCCCTGGTCTTCTGTCAGGTCTACGGAGATCGGGACGAGGTGGACCTTCACGCCGTCTCGCTTTTCCTGCGGAGCCGTCGAACGCCGCGCCCGGATCGGCGCCCCGTGCGCATTGGCCTTTCCTTCCCCTATTTCGGGCTTTGCCTGTTGTCCGCCGGCTTCGCCAATCGCCGGGACGGCTTTTTCTATCTGGCCTTCCTGGCCCTGGCCGGTTGGGCCTTGGGGACGATTCGGCCCCGGCGCCATTCCCCGGTTTCCTGGGCCGCCATGGTATCCGCCGCCGCCCTGCTGGGATTCGGGGGGTACCAGGGGATGCACCGGTTGCAGCAATACCTCGAACTCAAAGGCATGGAATTCTTCGCCGATTTCCGGGGGGCGGAAAGCGATCCGTTCCGGAGCATCACCGGCATCGGCGACATCGCCGACCGCAAGCCCTCGGGCCGGGTGGTGTTTCGGGTTCGTTTGCTGGAAAACGCCCGGCCGCCCCTGCTTCTGCGGGAAGCCGGCTACAACCGCTACCACGACGGCCGGTGGTTCGCCATGGGAAACCGGTTTCAGACCGTTCCGCCCCGGGGGGGCGGGGATCGTTGGGTGCTGGGCGATCCGCCGGAAGCCGGCCGGGACGGCCGCATTCGGGTCATGGCCTCAATGCCGCGCCCCCAGGTTCTTCTGAAGGCGCCCACCGGAACCTGGAAGATCGATTCGCTGCCGGTCTCCTTTATGGAACGCAACGAACTGGGGGCGATCCGGGCGGCCCAGGGACCGGGGCTGATCGAATACGAGGTGGTTTGGAACCCATCGATCTCGCTGGACGCCCCGCCCATGGCCGCCGACCGGGAATTGCCGGAGGAAGAGGCGCCCGTCGCGGATCAACTGGTCCGAGACCTCGGGCTCTCGCGCTTGGCCCCCGCGGCGGCGGCGGCGCGGATCGGCCGCCATTTCGAGGCGCGGTTCCGGTACGACCTGGGCGTTCGCCACCGAAAGGAGCCGACCTACCTATCCGATTTTCTCGTCCGAAGCCGAACCGGCCACTGCGAACACTTCGCCTCCGCCGCCGTCCTGCTGATGCGGGCCGCCGGGATTCCGGCCCGATACGCGGTGGGCTATTCGGTCCACGAGTACAGCGACCTGGAGGATGCGCTGGTGGCCCGGGACCGGCACGCCCACGCCTGGGCCATTTACTGGGACGGGGGTCGCTGGCGGGATCTGGACGCCACCCCGCCCGACTGGCGGTCCATGGAATCCGAAGCCGCCTCTCCCTGGGAACGGCTTTCGGACCTCTGGTCCTGGATCGAATTTCGGTTTCAGGCGTGGCGGTGGCGGCCCGACCGGGAGGGGCCGCCGCTCTGGACCCTCTGGTTCATCCTTCCCCTCGTTCTGTTCCTGCTGCGTCGGCTGGCCCGGAAGCGGCGAATCCGACGGAACGCGGCGCCGCCGGTTTCCGCCGCGCCCGCCGCGCCGCCTCCCGGCTTGGATTCTCCCTTTTACGAAATCGAGCGGCGGCTGACGATGTGGGGGCACGCCCGAAGGCCGGGAGAGCCCATGGGCCGATGGGTAAATCGGCTGGCGGAGACCCCGACGATACCGGAGGTCCCCCACGACCTGTTGCGGCTCCATTACCGCTACCGGTTCGGGCCGGAGGGGCTTCCGGCCGAGGCGCGGGAACGGCTGGAAGCGGGGGTCCGGGACTGGCTGGCCCGGACCCCGGAGGGACCGCCGCCGGCGGTTTGACAAACCTGGCGGCTTTTGAAAGATTGATTTGACGCCAAATCGTCGCCGACTCTCGTATCCAGGCGGAATCGGCGTTTCCCCCGTTTCCCGGGATCGCGACCCGAACCGATCCGAACCGATTTCGGGAAACCGGCCGCCCCTTTTCCTTTCCCAAAGGAGCCCCGCCATGTCCGATCCCGCTCCGTCGGTTTCCGCCCTTCGGGAACCCCTGGCCCGCTGCATGGAATCTCTGGATTCCATCACCGATCCCGACCGGTTCGAGGCCGTGATTCAACGGACCTTCGACGCCCTTCCCTCCGAAATCGCCCCGCCCTCGGATGAATTCCGCCCCGTGCTTGTCGGGGAGCTGTTTCGCTTCATTCAACGCCAGTACCGGAACGGAGGCGGACAAATCTGCCTGTGGCGGTTCATCAAGCGGCTGCCCCCGGCCCAATTGTCCCCCGGGTTTCCCGCCGGTGAAGAGGAAGAGATTCTGGACGCCCTCTTCCGGGTCTTTCTCTATTCCCATCCGCTGGACGACCTGACCTGTCTGTTCATTCCGGTGAAGGAGCCGGAACGGATTCCCCGGTACATGGACTGGATTCGGCGCTACTACTACCACGCCAGCTACCCCACCAGCCTGCTGTGGTTCTACGCGCTGGACAGCTCCCTTTCCGCCCTCTTTCCCGACGAAATGGTCTACATCGGCGACCGGATCGAAAATTCGTCCGACCAGATTTTTCGGCCCGATTTCAACGGCGGGGAAAGCGTTTTGCTAAAACGGTATTCCGACGCCGCCGGCCACTTCGTCGCGCTGCGGGGCAAGGTGGCGGAGGACGAATTCCGGCAGATATTCACCTTTTTGGAGCGGGAGTTCCGGGACCGCTGCCTCAGCCGGTCCATCCACCGGCGGGTGCGCGATTCCGAAACCGAGCTGCGGGAGTGGGAGAAATTCGCCGACGTGCTCAAGTTCGGCGTGTCCGACCGACACGAAAGCGGCTGCGTCAGTTTTTCGGACATGCGCGCCAGCACCGCGTTCCTGAATCTGCACGGCAAAGGATTTTATCTCAACCGGATTCAGCAGCCCTTCTTCGAGCAGACCCAACTGGTGAGCCGGCGGTACCGGGGCCGCATCGACAAGTTCATGGGCGACAACGTCATGTGCGTGTTTTTGAACCGGACCCTGGCCGACGAATCGGAGGTGGGGGACGCGGCCGTCCGCCACAATTTCTTCGCCATCGTGGAGCTGTGCCGCATTCTCAACGAACTGATCGCGGCGGGGGAAATCGGCGACACCCAGTTGGGCCTGCGCAGCGGCGTGACCTACGGGGACCAGGTGCTGCGCTCCAACCTGGGCAACGATTTCGTGCGCGACTTCACCGTGACCGGGGAGACGGTGAACCTGGCGGCCCGGCTGGAGCATATTTCCATCCAAGAACTCAAGCTCCACAACCAGATGTATTTTCGCCGAACCCTGGACCGGTTTCCGGAGATCCGCCAGCTCCTTTCCGTCACCCCGGATCGGGAGGGCCTCAACGCCGAAACCCGGCGGGTGATCCGGGATTTCACCCTCTTCCAGAACATCGCCTCCAACCTGGACCTGCTGGAACGGGCCCGGTTCGACATCCGGATGAACACCGATTTCTACGACCGCATTCGCCGCCATCTGCTCCGGAACGGCTACGTCCTGGAAAATCCCCAGGCCGCGGAGATGCACGGCTACGAGCGATTTCAGGGGCGGGGCGTCGCCTTCGCCTTCTACGCCCTCTACTACAATCCCAAGGGCTTTGCCGGATTCGAAAAAATCTGGATTCTGCCGCTGGATCCGGCCCTGCTTTCGGCCCTGGACCCCGAACGGTTGCGCCAGGGGGTCTTCGCGGCGGCGGAGACGAAAAAACCTTGATGGGAGTCGCCGCGCCGGTCTATACCCGAACCGGCGGCCGGTTTCGGCCCGTCGCCCCTGGTTTCCACCCGTTCACCTTCGCCCCGAGGATCATGCCGGATGCGTAGCCGTCTCTCGGTTCGCGACAAAATTCTGGTCCCCATCGCCCTGCTGGTTCTGACCGTCTCCGCCCTCACCATCGGGCTGCTGGTGGCCTACATGAACCAGCTGCTGCGGGAGAACGCGGTGGAGCTGGCCGCGGCCATGGCCAACGGGTACGGCAACGAAATCCGGGTGGAAATCGACGGCGCGCTGGGCACGGCCCGAACCCTGGCCCAGGCCTTCGGCGGGCGGTTGGCCGCCGGTTCCGTGCCCGCGCCGGAGGAGATTCACGCGACCCTTCGGGGGTTGCTGATCGATCATCCGGAGTTCGTCGGCATCTGGAGCCGGTGGGCGCCGGGGGTTCCGGCCGACCTGGGGCCCGGATCGCCGGAAACCGACGATCAAGGGCGGTTTTTGCCGTTTTGGCACCGGTTCGGCGGCGAGGTGGTCCGGGGCGATCCCGCCGGGGCGAGCGGCGCCGAAATGACCCGGGCCTACGCCCAGGTTCGGCGGTCGGGAAGGGAAATGGTGACCGATCCGATCGCGCTGACGGTGGGCGGCCAGCCGGTCATCTACACCACGTTGATCGCGCCCATTCGGGCCGGGGAACGGTTCGCGGGGGCCGTGGGAGTCGCCGTGGCGCTCCGGACCTTCCGGCGCGTTCTGGAACGGATTCGTCCCTTCGAAACCGGGTACGGTTTTTTCGTCTCCAACTCCGGCCTGCTCATGGGCCATCCTCTCCGGGAGACCCTGGGGACCAGCGTGGCCCGCTACGTGCCCGATCTCCACAAGGACCCGCTGCTCCGGGCGATTCGGGAAGGCCGACCCTACGTCCTCTACAAGCCGTCCATCGCCGGGGAACGGACCGAATCCCTCTTCGCCTTCGTCCCCTTCCCCATCGGCGACACCGGCAGCCCCTGGAGCTTCGCGGTGTCCATTCCCGAACATCGGGTGCTGGAAAATTCACGAACCCTCCTGATCAACAGCGTCCTGACCGGTCTGCTGGCCATTCTCGTGCTGACCCTGATGATTTTTTCCATTTCCCGCCGGATCGTCCGGCCGCTCCACACCCTGGTGGACGTCTCCCAGTCCCTGGCCGAAGGGGATTTCGAACGGCGGGCCAACTTGCCCAACAAGGACGAGTTCGGCCGGGCCGGAAAGCATATCGACGCCGCCTTCGACATCGTGGTGGACAAGATGGTCTGGTACGAAAACATGCTGGACGCCATCCCCTTCCCCATCTCGGTCACCGATCTCGCGGGCCGCTGGACTTTTCTCAACGCCGCCGCCGAGAAGATGTTGGACCTCCGGCGCTCCGCCGTGGCCGGAAAGTCCTGCGAGGAATGGGACGCCGCGGTTTGCGATCTGGATACCTGCGGCGTGGCGTTGCTTCAACACGGGGTTCCCACCTCCCGCCATTCCCCGGTCGGTCGGGGCCGAACCTTTCAGATCGACGCCGCCTGGCTTCGGAACCGCTCCGGCGAGAAGGTGGGCCACATTGAAATCGCCCAGGACATCACCGAATCCACCCGGCTGCAACGGCAGGCGGACGAGCGGGACTGGCTTCGCTCCGGGGAGACCGAACTCAACGACGCGGCCCGGGGGGAATTGTCCCTGGACGCCCTGGGCCAACGGGTCATCGCCTTTCTCTGCAAATACCTCAAAGCCTACTCCGGCGCCTTCTACGTGGCCAATCCGGAGGACCAACGGCTGCGGCTCACCGCCACCTTCGCCCACCACCGACGCAAGGCGCTGGCGGCGACCTTCGCGCCCGGCGAGGGCATCGTCGGCCAGGCCGCCCGGGAAAAGGCGCCGATTCACCTGACCGAACTGCCGCCGGACTACATTCGGGTGGAATCGGGGCTGGGTTCGGCCGTCCCGCCTTATCTGGCGGTGCTCCCCTTTCTCTTCGAGGACCAGGTGCGGGGCGTGGTGGAGCTGGCCACCTTTCACGATCTCGCCGAGCTGGAAATGGAGTTTCTCCGGATCGTGCTGCCCCACATCGGCATCGTGGTCAACACCGCCGAATCCCGGGCCGAAATGGCCCGGCTGCTGGACAAGACCCAGGCCCAGGCCGAAGAGCTGAAGGTGCAGCAGGAGGAGCTGCGGCAGGCCAACGCGGAGCTGGAAAGCCAGACCCGGGCCCTGCGGGAGTCCCAGGCCAGCCTCCAGGCCGGGCAGGAGGAATTGCGGGTGACCAACGAAGAGCTGGAGCAGCGCACCCGGGACCTGGAAGCCCAGCGGGACGACATTCGCAAAAAGAACCACGACCTGGAAATGGCCCGCCGGGAGATCGCCCAGAAGGCCCGGGACCTGGAGCGGGCCAGCCGCTACAAGTCGGAGTTTCTGGCCAACATGAGCCACGAACTCCGCACCCCGCTCAACAGCATTCTGATCCTCTCCCAGTTGCTGACCGAAAATCGGGACGACAACCTGAGCGACCGCCAGGTGGAGTTCGCCGGAACCATCCACGCTTCCGGCGCGGATCTCCTGGGGCTCATCAACGAAATTCTGGACCTGTCCAAGGTGGAGGCCGGCCGGCTGGACCTGGACGTGGAACCGGCCGACCTGGCCGAGCTGGCCGAGGAGGTCCGGCGGACGTTCGAGCCCGAGGGCGAGAAAAAAGGGGTGCCCCTGGAGATTCATCTGGCGCCGGACCTGCCCCGGACCATCAACACCGACCGGCGGCGGGTCTGGCAGATTCTCAAAAACCTGCTGGCCAACGCCTTCAAATTCACCGAGTCGGGCCATGTGGCGCTGCGGATTTTTCGCCCGGCCGACGGGACCGACCTCCCCGCCCCCGATTTGAAGCCGAACCGGGCGGTGGCCTTCGCGGTGTCCGACACCGGGATCGGCATTCCCGAGGACAAGCAGGAGTTGATTTTCGAGGCTTTTCAACAAGCCGACGGCACCACCAGCCGGAAATACGGGGGAACGGGGCTGGGGCTGTCCATCTCCCGGGAGTTCGCCCGTTTTCTGGGCGGCGGAATCACGCTGGAAAGCGTCCCCGGCGAAGGCGCCACCTTCACCCTGTTTTTGCCGGAGGACATCGCCGAGGCAAAGCCGGTCGAATCGGCCTTTTTGCCGCCGCCGGATCCGGTTCGCAAGCCCCGGCGGTCCAGCGGGCCGTCACCGGACGAGGCGGCCGAGGGCGTGGATCGGTGGGGACCGGACTCTGGGAATCGCGGAAAATCGACGGTCGATGCGCCCGATTCCGGCGCGGCCGGTGAAGGAGAAACCGACCCCGACCCCGAGGAGGCGCCCGACTACGTGCCCGACGACCGCCGCCGCCTGGGTCGGGAGGACAACGTCCTGCTGATCGTGGAGGACGATCCGAATTTTTCCCGGGTGCTGGCCGACATCGCCCGGGAGCGGGGCTTCAAGGTGCTGGTGGCCGAGGACGGGGAAACCGGCCTTCACTTCGCCGACTACTACCGGCCCGACGGCGTCATTCTGGATCTGGGGCTGCCCGGCATCGACGGCTGGACGGTGATGGAGCGGCTCAAGGCGTCCCCCGCCACCCGGCACATCCCCATTCACGTGGTCTCGGCGACGGATCAGCCCATGGACGCCCTTCGCATGGGCGCGGTGGGCTTTCTCACCAAGCCGGTGACGGTGGACGCCCTGGAAGACGCCTTCCGCCGGATCGAGAACGTGACCGCCCGACCGGTGAAACGGCTGCTGGTGGTGGAGGACGATCCGGTCCAGACGGAAAGCATACTGGCCCTGGTGGCCGATGGCGACGTGGAGGCGGAATCGGCGGATACCGCCGAGGAAGCCTTCGACCGGCTTTCGGAAGAGGCCTTCGACTGCGTGATTCTGGACCTGGGGCTCGCGGGCGCCTCCGGCTTCGAGTTGCTGGAACGGATTCGCGCCACCCGGGGGATTTCCCGCACCCCGGTCATCATCTACACCGGCCGGGACCTGACCCGGGACGAGGAGACCCGGCTGCGCCGCTACGCCGACAGCATCATCATCAAGGGCGCCCGTTCTCCCGAGCGACTGTTGGAGGAGACCACCCTCTTTCTCCACCGGGTGGCGTCGGAGATGCCCGCGGAAAAGCGGGAAATCCTGGAACCGGCGGACGACCGGGAGCGGGCGTTTCAGGGGAAGACGATCCTGATCGTGGACGACGACATGCGCAACGTGTTCGCCCTGGCCAGCGTGCTGGAGTCGGTGGGGCTGGCGCTGGTGGAGGCCCGGGACGGCCGGGAGGGGGTGGCCCGGCTGGAGGCCCATCCGGAAATCGACCTGGTGCTGATGGACATTATGATGCCGGAAATGGACGGCTACGCGGCCATGCGGGCCATCCGCGAGAAGGAGCGGTATCGGAACCTGCCCATCATCGCCCTGACCGCCAAGGCCATGAAGGGGGACAAGGCCAAGTGCATCGAGGCCGGGGCCAACGACTATCTGGCCAAGCCGGTGGACACCGACAAGCTGCTGTCCATGTTGCGGGTATGGCTGTTTTGACCCCCGCCCCGGTCCCGGAGGCCGATCCCGAGGCCATCGAAGTGGAGCTGCTGCTGGAGGCGGTCCACCGGGTCTACGGGCACGATTTCCGGAACTACGGCCGGGCCCACCTGATCCGCCGCATTCGCCACCGAATGGCCCTGGCCGGGGCCGAGACGGTTTCGGCGCTTCAGGGACGACTGCTGCGGGAGCCGGCGCTTCTTTCCGAATTTCTGATGGATTTGTCGGTCAACGTGACCGAGTTTTTCCGAGACCCCGACTTCTTCCGGGCGGTGCGAACCGAGCTGGTCCCCCGGCTGGAAACCTATCCTTCCGCGCGCGTTTGGCACGCCGGCTGCGCCGGCGGGGAGGAGGTTTATTCCATGGCCATTCTGCTGGCCGAAGAAGGGCTGCTGGACCGGTGCCAAATTTACGCCACCGATTTCAATCCGGCGGCGCTGGAACGGGGAAAACGGGGAATCTTCGACATCGACCGGATGCGGGAATACACCCAGAACTACCAGAAAAGCGGCGGCCGGGCCTCCTTTGCCGACTACTTCACCGCCCGCTACGGCTCGGTGATCTTCGACCCGGCCCTGCGCCGGCGGATCAGCTTTTTCGAGCACAACCTGGTCACCGACGGGCCGCCGGGGGAAATGCATCTGGTGGTTTGCCGGAACGTGCTCATCTATTTCAACCGGAAGCTTCAGACCCGGGTGATTCGTCTGTTCCGCGACAGTCTCATTCCCGGCGGCTTCCTCTGTTTGGGCACCAAGGAAAGTCTGGAGTTCACGGGGGTGGCCCACGCCTTCCAAAACGCCGTGCCCGGCCAGCGGATTTACCGGCTGCGGCCCGAAGGGGGAACGGCGTGAACCGGTTTCGGGCGGTGGTCCTGGGGACGTCCGCCGGCGGGCAGGAGGTCCTCCATTCGATTCTTTCCGGGCTTTCGGCCGATTTTCCCGCGCCGATCCTCGTGGTGCAGCATCGGGGACCCGATTCCGGCGAATACCTGGTTCGGAACCTGGACGCCGGAATGGCCCTGTCGGTAAAAGAGGCCGATGAAAAGGAAATCGCTCGACCCGGAGTCGTATACCTGGCCCCGGCCAATTACCATCTGCTGGTGGAGACGGACGGCAGCCTCTCTCTGTCGGTGGAGGCGCGGGTTCGGTTTTCCCGGCCGTCCATCGACGTGCTGCTGGAAACCGCCGCCGACGCCTGGGGATCGGCCCTGGTGGCCGGGATTCTGACCGGGGCGAACCGGGACGGCGGCCGGGGGCTGCGCCGGGTGGCGGACCGAGGCGGGACCGCGTTCGTGCAGGACCCCGATTCCGCCGAATCTCCGGAGATGCCTCGGGCCGCCCGCTTGGCGGTTCCCGAGGCCCGGTTGCTGCCGCCGGAGCGGATCGCCCCGTTTTTGACTCAGCTTTTTCAGGAGAAGGCATGACCCAAGACCGCACCGAAATTTTGCTGGTGGACGACCGGTCGGAAAACCTGCTGGCGCTGGAGGCCACCCTGGAAAGTCCGGACTTGCGCATCGTGAGCGCCGAGTCGGGCAATGACGCCTTGGGCCGCACCCTGGACCACGATTTCGCGCTCATTCTGCTGGACGTGCAGATGCCCGGCATGGACGGCTTCGAAACGGCGGAACTGCTGCGATCCCGGCCCCGCACCCGCCACATTCCGATCATTTTCGTGACCGCCATCAGCAAGGAGCCCCGCCACGTCTTTCGGGGATACGAATCCGGCGCGGTGGACTATTTGTTCAAACCGCTGGACCCCCGGGTGCTCCGAAGCAAGGTTCGCGGGTTCGTGGATATGCACCGGCAGCGTCGGGAGCTGGAAACGGCCCGGCGGAAACTGGAGCAAACGGTGGACCGGCTCACCGAATCCGAAAGCCGGTTGCGGGAGAGCGAGGAAAAATATCGGCTGCTGGTGGAAAACGCCCATGACGCCGTGGTGATTCTGGGGGGCGACCGGATATTGTTTCACAATCGGCGCACCGAGACGTTGAGCGGGTACGACGGGAAAACGCTGGCGGAAATGGATTTTCCGGAACTGATTCATCCCGAGGACCGGGGCCGGGTGCTGGAGCGTTGCCGGGGACGGCCGGAGGGCGGGGGGGAACGGATCCATGATTTTCGCTGCGTACGGGCCGACGGCAAAGAGCGTCACATCCAGGCCGGCGTGGTGGCCGTCCAGTGGGAGGGGGAACCGGCGGTTCTCTGCTTTCTGCGGGACATCACCCGGCGGCGGCAATTGGAAGATCACCTGCGCCAGGCTCAGAAGATGGAGGCCATCGGCACCTTGGCCGGCGGCATCGCCCACGATTTCAACAATATCCTCGGCGTCATCATCGGCTATACCGAAATGGCGGTGGAAAGCCCCGAAAGCGCCGACCTCGTTGAACACAACATGGGGCAGGTGCTCAAGGCCAGCCACCGGGCCAAGGAGCTGGTGCAGCAGATTCTGGCCTTCAGCCACAAGTCCAGCACGGAAAAAAAGCCGGTCATTCTCAACCCCATCGTCAAGGAGGCTCTCAAGCTCATGCGGGCCTCCCTGCCCAAAACCATCGAAATTCGAGACCAGGTTTCGGAAGAGTTGATGGTGATGATCTCCAACCCCACCCAGATTCATCAGGTGCTGATGAACCTGTGCACCAACGCGGCCCACGCCATGGAGGATGCCGGGGGAACCCTGGAAATCGCCCTGGCGCCGGTGCCGGAATCCGGGTCGGGCGCCGAATCGGATTTGGGATCGGAGCTGGCGCCGTCGCCTCCGGGGCCCCTGTTGCGGCTCACCGTTCGGGATACCGGCCACGGCATGTCGCCGGAAATCCGGGACAAAATTTTCGAGCCCTATTTTACGACCAAGGAGGTGGGAAAGGGAACCGGGATGGGGCTGGCGGTGGTCCACGGCATCGTGAAGAGCCACGAAGGCCGCATCCGCGTGGAAAGCCGCCCCGGAGAGGGGGCCCGCTTCGACATCCTGTTCCCCCGGCTCATGGCTCCGCCGGAAGCCGAGCCGGAGCCGGTTCGCCCCCCGGCCCAGGGGAACCAGCAGATTCTGTTGGTGGACGACGAAATCACCCTGGCCCAGTTGGGCAAGCAGATGCTGGAAAAACTGGGCTATCGGGTGGAGGTTCAGACGAATCCGCTGGAGGCGCTGGAGGGGTTCCGCACCGCCCCGGATCGCTACGATCTGGTGATCACCGACATGACCATGCCCCGGATGACCGGCGAGGCGCTGGCCCGGGAGCTGCTGCGCATCCGGCCCGACCTGCCCGTCATCATCTGCACCGGCTACAGCGAGCGGATGACCGCCTCCCGGGCCCGGGAAATGGGGGTCCGCTCTCTGCTGATCAAGCCGCTGGCCCGGCGGGACCTGACCGGCGCGGTGGAGGCGGCGCTGCCCCGTGAATGAGCGCGAGGCCCCCGAGCCCCTGTGGCGATACATCGAAGCAAACCGATTTGAAGCGCCGACGGCGCCGACGGAATTGCCGGATCGGCGGGAAATCCTTCGGCTTTGGCGGTGGCTTCGGCCCAAACGGGAAGAATCGGATTCCGCCTCCGAATCCTTGAACCCCCTGCCCCGCCTCTCCCGTCGATTGCTGGATCATCTCGCTCCGGCGCCGGACGAAGAGGCGGCCGTCGCGGCCCTGGAGGCGGCGTTGGCCCCCCGGCTGGAAGATGGGAAATCCGAGGGACGGCCCATTTTGGTGGTGGGCGCGCCCCGAAGCGGCGCCGGCCGCATCGTCGAAAGCTGGGCCGAGTTCCGGGGCCGGCCCGCGGCGCCGCCGCCGGCGCCGGAACAAATTCTCGATCGGGACGAAAACTGGCTTGCGGAGCTGAAACGCCGAAACCGTCCTTGGGTCCTTCCCCGGCTGGAAAAATGCTGGCTCCGCCATGCGGAGGGGTTCTGGCTGATTCAGGCGCTGCTGGAGATGCTGGCCGGCGACGAGGCGGGCGGGTGCGTGATCGGCTGCGACAGTTGGGCCTGGGAATTTTTCGGCCACCTTCCGCCGGGCCTGGCGAGAATCCCCCAACCGCTGATCGCCCGGGCCTGGGGGGCGGATCGGCTGGCCCGCTGGCTCGGGCCGGCCGCCGCGTCGGCGGGGGTCGTCATCCGCCAAACGGAGAATGACGCATTGGTTCTGCCCGATTTTCGCGCCGTCGGCGAAGACGCGGACGGCGGCGGGGAATCCGGCGATTTTCACCGATATTTGGCGGCCCACGCCCGGGGAGTTCCCGCGGTGATCCGGGCCGTCTGGCGCCGGGCCCTGGAAAACGGAGGCGAGACGGCGTCCCGGGAAAGCGAGGGGGCGCCGGTTTCGGCCTTTCGCGAAATTCGGATTCCTTCCTGGAAAGAGCTGACGCTGCCCTCGACCGCGACGGACATCCGCGCCCATTCCGTCGTTCTGCATTCCCTGCTGCTGCACGACGGATTGTCGGGGGAGATGCTCTCGCGCCTGCTCCCCCTTTCGCCGGCCGAAATCGCGGGCAGTCTCCACCGGCTCCGCGTCGCGGAGCTGGTGGAGAGAAAAAACGGCCGCTGGCGGGTTTCGGCCATCGGCTATCCGGCCGCGCGCAAACTGCTTTTGGGCGAAGGCTACCTCACCGATTTCGGCGGAGATTGATCCATGAACGGTTCCGAAAACATCGCCGGACTCCTGCGGCAGTTCACCCCGGCCGTCCTTCTTCAGATCGCGCTGATCCTGGGCGGCGCCTGGTTTTTCGTCACGGTCATCGAAAAAGGGGCGCCCTGGCTGGCCGACCGCCTTCCGGGCCGTCGTCGCCCCCATCTCCTGGCCCTGGTCCCGGCCTTGCGGCTGTTCATCATCATCGCGTCGATCGTTCTGATCGTCTTGAAAGCCATCCAGCCGAATTTCGAAAACATGGTCGCGCTTCTGACCACGCTGGGCATCGCCCTGGGATTCGCCTTCAAGGACTATCTGAGCAGCCTCATCGCCGGGGTGGTGACGCTCTACGAGGCGCCCTACGTTCTGGGCGACTGGGTGGAGATCGACGGGGTGTACGGCGAGGTCCGCACCATTCGGATGCGGGTGGTGGAGCTTCTCACCCCCGACGACACGGTGGTGGTGGTGCCCCACCTCAAGCTGTGGAAAAGCCTGATCCACAACGCCAACGACGGCAGCCAAAAATTGCAGTGCATCGCCAATTTTTATCTGCATCCGGCCCACGACGCCAAACGGGTGCGGCAAGTTCTGCACGAGGTGGCCCTCGCCAGCCCGTTTTTGCGGGTCACCAGCCCCGTGGCGGTGATCGTCGCGGAAAAGCCGTGGGCCACCCATTATCGGCTGAAAGCCTATCCGGTGGACCCCCGCCAGCAATTTGCGTTCACCTCGGATCTGACCGTTCGCGGAAAGGCCATCCTTCGCCGCATGGGCGTCGAATTTGCGGCGACCGTCTCCGCCGCCCCGGAATCCGGCGGCTGATCGGCGCTCCGCCGGAATTCGGAACGCCGCGCCGTTCGGCTTCGGAGCCGGGGGAAAAATTTCTCTCCGCCGCCCCCGCTACCGGGCGGTGTAGCCGCCGTCGATCACCAGCTCGCTGCCGGTGACGAATTTGGATTCGTCCGAGGCCAGATAGACCACGCCCCAGGCGATGTCTTCCGGGTCGCCGACCCGGCCCACGGGATGCCGGCCGGCCAAGTTTTCGCGGAAGGCCTCCACGCTTTGGTCCGAGCGTTCGGCAAGCTCTTCCACCAGCGGGGTCCAGATGTAGCCGGGGTGGATCGAGTTCACCCGGATGTTTTCCTTGGCGTAGAGCAGCGCGTCGGTTTTGGTCATCAGCCGGACGGCCCCCTTGGAGGCGTGATAGGGCGGCAGGTCCGGCGCGCCCACCAGGCCGTAGATGGACGACAGGTTGACGATGCTCCCCCCGCCGGCGTCTCGCAGATGGGGAATGGCGTGCTTGGTGCAAAGAAAAACGCCCTTCACGTTCACCTCCATCACCTTGTCCCAAGCGTCGGCGCCGATTTCATGGGTGGGCTTGTTGGTCCCGGAGATGCCGGCGTTGTTCACCAGCCCGTCGAGCCCGCCAAAGGCCTGAACCACCTCGTATATGACCCGCTTGACTTCGGTTTCGGTGGCGCTGTTCATGTGCCAGTAGTCGGCGCTTCCGCCCCGACTCCGAATGCCGTCCGCCACGACCCGGCCTTCGTCGTCCACGATATCGGTCACGGCCACGTTGGCCCCTTCCTCCGCCAGTTTCTCGCAAACCGCCTTGCCAATGCCGCGCGCGCCGCCGGTCACCAGGATGGTTTTGTCTTTCAGTCGATCCATTTTTTCCTCCTTGCATTTGTTCGAAAAACCCTTCCGCTCTGGTCAATCCGATCCTCTCCCCCCGGAGGGCGAAGGCTTCTCCGTCGCCCGGGGGTGCTTTCCTCCCGGAAAACCCATTCCACCACTTCCCGCAGATCGCCGAAATCGGATGGCATCTGAAGCGTTACAATGAGCACGGGGCGATCCGGATCCATCCGTCGAAGGATTCGATACAGGGCGAAGCTGTCGAATCCATCGCAAAGGTGATCCAGCAGAATGAGATCGGCGCGGGAGTTTCGGATTTCCGACTCGCGCGCCGAGGTGGCGTGGGCGGAGAGGGCGTCGTACCCCTCCTCCCGGAGAAATTCGGCGATCCGGTGACGAACCGGGCGATCGGAAACCACCAGGATCCGGGGAAAAGATGAGAGCATGGACAGTTTCCTTTGTTCAAAGTTTGGCAGAACCGAAAAGGAAAACATGGAGAGAGCGGAGGGAGAAGCGTCCATCCGTTCTCTTGATTTGAGATCGGACGGCGTGTCTTTTTGAGACGCCCCGCCGTCCGGCTCCAAGCCGGCGCGGGGTGTCGCCCGAGTGTACGCAATCAAAAACGGGGTATTTATCCCGGCGTCAGTTCGTCGGCCGGGAGGTCGCGGATCAGATCCTTGAAGCCGCCCCATTCCATGGCGCCCCAGACTTCGGTGTGGGCGTGGCCGAAGGACCGCACCAGCGTGGCCACGCGCATGGCCTCCTCCATGCCGGGCGCCTTGAACACGTCCAGATAGTCGTAGGGACCCATGATGGCGTAATTGTGCAGCCATTCCACGTCCGGACACTTTTTTCGAATTCGATCCATGACCTTCTTTTCCAGCTCTTCCAGCGATTTGGGCACATGGACGGCGTCGGGCGAAAGCTTGGTCAGCATGATGAATGTCTGGCTCATAAAACACTCCTTTCAGCGATTCCGGATGGGAAAAATTCGTCGGGTCGCGATCGGGATGCGCCGATACCGGCCGCGGGGTTGGTCATCCGAATATGCCGGCTGTTGTACCATTCGTTCCTTTGGGGCGGGAATAATGTTGATCCTGTAGATACGGGTGCGCACGCCGCATTTGAGAAACCTGCCGGCGCCCCTTCCCGAACGTCGAATTCTGGACGTCGAACGAAAGCCTGTTTCATCTATCCAGTTGAAAATAAATGTTATTTTATTGATGACCCACCGCCTTTCCTCCGCCTGCTCCTTGGGCCCCGCGTAAAGATTCGTCGTCCCTCAACGGACCCGCGCACCGCACCCGTGATTTAAAAGTTGGATGAAAAATGGAGTAACCAACTAAAATCAAATCGTTTTTCTTTCAAGCCGATCCGGAGTTTCGCGGCCCGGCGCCGGGAAAAGCCTCCGTTGGCGTTTCATAAGGTTTTTTTCAATGTGGAATGAAGGATCGGCCCCATTCCTCCGATTCCAGGTTGAACGGTATATTTCCCGTCAACAATAGGCTCACGCCCCTTCCCAATGGCCGGGAAAATGGGCCATTCGAGACATGGAAGGTTTTGAACGGAAGGAGAAATCAAAAATGATGGTTGGCAGTTCTGGAATGACGGGCGGCGGCGGCGTAAAGGATCGGAAAATCCGGGTGTCCTGCCCCAATTGTGGAGAAACCAAGGAAGAATACATTCAGGTGATCGAACATAAAAAAGAAACGGTCTGCCCCGCCTGCGGACACAGGTTCCGCGTGGTGAAGTAGGCGAAACCGGAAGATTCGGCCGCGGCCGGAAAGGAGATCGAGCGACCCATGGGCTTATATCATCTGGAAAACCTGTTCCATCCCAAATCGGTGGCGGTGATCGGCGCCAGCGACAAGCAGGGGAGCGTGGGGCGGGCGCTGATGGAAAACATGGAAAACGCCGGGTTCGAAGGCGATCTTTACCCGGTCAATCCCGATCACGATCGGCTGTTCGACCGGGACTGCCATCCAACCGTTTCCGATGCGCCGAAGGTTCCCGATCTGGCGGTGATCGCCATCCCCCTTTCCGCCGTTCCCGACGTGATGGCGGAGTGCGCGGAAATCGGCGTCAAGGGCGCGGTGATTCTTTCGGCCGGCGGCAAGGAAACCGGCGAGGAAGGGCGAAAGCTGGAAGAACGGATTTGGGAGGCGGCCGAGGAAGGCGGCGTCCGGATCATCGGTCCCAACTGCCTGGGGATCATTTGTCCGGCGGAAAAGCTCAACGCCAGCTTCGTGGCCCACGCCCCGTCCTCCGGCAATTTGGCGTTCATTTCCCAAAGCGGGGCCATTTGCAGCGCCATGCTGGATCTTTCGCTGAAGGAAAACATGGGCTACCGCTATTTCATCAGCGTCGGCTCCATGCTGGACGTGGATTTTGGGGACCTGATCGACTACGTGGGCAACGATCCCGAGGTGGGCAGCGTATTGCTGTACGTGGAAAGCCTCAAAAATTTCCGAAAATTCATGAGCGCGGCCCGGGCCGTCTCCCGCATCAAGCCCATCATCGTGCTCAAATCGGGCCGCAGCGAGATCGGCGCCGAGGCGGCCTCTTCCCACACCGGGGCCATGGCCGGCGAGGATCGGATTTACGACGCGGCGTTCCGCCGGGCCGGCGCCGTTCGGGTGAAAACGGTGGCCGAGTTTTTCAACTGCGCGGAGCTGTTGGCCAAACAGAAACGGCCCAACGGACCCCGGATGACCGTGCTGACCAACTCCGGCGGTCCCGGCGTGATGGCCGCCGACGCCATCGCGGAATACGGACTTTCGGCCGCCAAGCTGGGCGACGGCGCCTTGGAAAAACTCGACAAGTTGCTGCCGCCCTATTGGAGCCGAAACAACCCCATCGACATTCTGGGCGACGCCGGTGCGGATCGCTACGTGGACGCGCTGAAGGCGCTGAACCCCGACGATACCGACGGCCTGTTGGTCATCCTCAACCCCCAGGCCATGACCGACCCGGCCGACGTGGCCCGGGCGGTGGTGGACGCCGCCGGCGAGCAACCCTACCCGGTGTTCGCCTCCTGGATGGGCGGCCAAGATGTCTCCGAAGGCATCCGGGTGCTCAACGAATCGGGGATTCCCACCTACCCCACGCCGGAGCAAGGCGTGCTGGCCTTCCGCTATCTGTACGACTACAAGGTGAACCTGGAGCTGCTGACCGAAATTCCCCCTCGCGTTTCCCGCGAACTGGGCCGCGATCGGGACGCGGCCGAGTCCTACCTTCGGCGCGGTCTGGCCCGGGACAACGGGCTGCTGACCGAGGCGGAGGCCAAGGCGGTGCTGGCCGCCTATCGGGCGCCGGTCAACCCCACCCGGCTGGCCGAATCCAAGGAGGAAGCCCGGGAAATCGCCGAGGACCTTGGCTTTCCCCTGGTCATGAAGATCGCCTCGCCGGACGTGGTGCACAAAAGCCGGGTCGGCGGGGTTCGGCTGGACCTGGAAACCGCCGACCCGGCTTTTGTGCACCAG
>CAYFVR010000019.1:0-26689 GCA_964346545.1 uncultured Desulfobacterales bacterium
GGGCGGGTTGGTTTTTTTTTTTTCGGGCCCCCCCCCCCCCCCCCCCAAAAGGACCCCCCCCCCGCCGTAGGCGACCCCGCCGCGCGGGGGGGGGGCCCCCCCCGGCCCCCCCCGCCGGTCCAGCCCCATCAGTCGAAGCACCGGGGTCAGGACCCGCAGCAACGCGGGGAGCAGTTGAAACACCTTGAGCAGTTCCAGCGTCACCATGATTGCGGTCACGATGGCCAGAATTTGAAGGGCGAGGGCGCCGGTGGAGAGCGCCCAGTCCGCCAGCGTCGGCCAGAACGCGGTTTGGGTCGCCGCGGTCGCCGCCGCGTCTCCCGAAACCGTTGTCGCCGGGTTCAGAAATCGGGCCGCCGCCAGGACGGTGACCACCGAGGCCGATAGCCGGAAAACGGCGGCTTTGAAGGGCCGGATGCCGGACTTGGCCTGGACCATGGTCTCCACGGGCAGGCCGTGGGAGATCAACAGAAAAATGGCGATGAGCGTCATTTGGTCCGGCGTCAGCGGCAGCACCGCCATGGCGGCCACCGCGCCGTAAATGCCCGTGAGCAAACCGACGATTAGCGGCAGGGCCGCCGCGGGGGGCAGGGAGAGCAACCCCATGACCGGCGTCAGCAGGCCGTCCATCCGGCCCAGCAGGCCGCTGAAATCCAGCAAAAGGGTGAAAAAGGAGATGGGAACCAGAATTTTCAGCACCCACCAGAAACCCGATATCCCCTTCCGCAGACCCCGCGCCGCCGCGGGCCGGATCTCCGCCCATTTTTTCGCCGTTGCCTGAACCGCCATTGACTTCCCCCCGTTTTCCCCATGATGAAAAGACTTCGGAACGGCTTTCACCGCGAAGCCCTTCGATTTCGGTCGTGATTCCGGTTTTGCATGAATCGGCCGTCATTCGGCCCTTCGTCCGCCGGCTCCGGGCGCTTCCCGCGCCGGGTCCAGTGGAATTTCTCGTCGTGGACGGCGCGCCCGAGGCCGACACGCTGGCCGCGCTCGGTTCCGCCGACGCCGTCCTCCTGCGCTCCCCCCGAGGACGCGGCGTCCAGATGAACGCGGGCGCGGCCCGGGCGTCCGGGGATATTCTGCTGTTTCTTCACGCCGACACCCGGTTGCCCCGGAACGCCTTTTGGGCCATTGCCCACGCGATGGCCGATTCCCGAATCGCGGGTGGGGCCTTCGATCTGGCCATCGATTCGCCCCGGCCGATTTTCCGCGTGATGGAGCGGATCGCCTCCCGCCGCTCCCGGCTGACCCGCATTCCCTACGGCGACCAGGCCATCTTCATTCGCCGATCCGTCTTCGCCGCGCTCGGCGGCCATCGGGAGATTCCGCTGATGGAGGACGTGGACCTGATGGCCCGGCTCCGGCGGTCGGGGCGGCGGATTCATATCCTGCCGAACCGCGTCCGCACTTCCCCCCGGCGCTGGGAGCGGGACGGGGTGATCTTGGGCACCCTGCGCAACTGGACGCTGGTGACGCTGTACGCCCTGGGCGTTTCGCCGGAGCGGCTGGTTCGGTTTTACCGATGATCTTTCCCCCCGTCCGCCTCGCGTTCGGATGGAACCCCATGCGGTGAACCTTTCCCAAAATTGATCAAAAGTCAAATTTTTCCGGTAAGCGATCGGCCTTGACACATCCGTTCGGATGAAATAAACGACTATGCAACTTCCAGTCCCTGAAGGGGCTGACGAAACCCGTTTTTACCCACAATTCATCGCCACGAACCGGTCGCGTTCGCCGCGTCCATCCCAAGCATCCAAAGCCACGAAGGCTTCCAGAAACCCGCGGAGCGGGGGAAGCGTTCGTGGCTTTTTTTGTAAGGGAGGCGATTTTGTTATTGCGAAAAAGCGCGTTTTTGGCGGTCGCGGCGTTCTGCGCTCTCCTTGCCGCCGGAACTGTCCCGGCGGCCGACACCGAAACGGTCACCGCCATAGAAGAGGTGGTGGTCACCGCCGCCCGGCGGCCCACGAGCCTGGAAAACGCGCCGGCCGTGGTGGAGGTTCTCACCGCCGAGGATATCGAAACCCTTCCCGCCCGGAATCTGGCCGAAATCCTGGAAACCCAGGCCGGGATTTACACCGAACAGCCCCAGGGCGTCGGCGTCGTAACGCCCCAAGACATCCGCCTGCGCGGGACCTTCGGAACCGAGCGCGTCCTGCTGTTGCTGGACGGCCAACCCTTCGACGATCCCTACACAAATTTTTGGAATCTGTCCTACATCCCGGTGGAAGCTATCCAGCGGGTGGAAATCGTCCGTGGGCCTTTCTCCGCCCTATACGGCACCGGCGCCCTGGGCGGGGTCATCAGCGTGTTCACCAAAGACGGCCGGGCCGAAAAAGGCGTCGAGGCCACGGCCGGCTTCCGGGCCGGCGATTTCGGCCGGTTCGAGACGGTGGAAACCGCCCGGTACGCCGACGGCGACGCGCTGTCATTCTTTCTTTCCCATCAATACTACGAGACCGACAACTATTTTTTGAACGAAACCGACCTGGCCCGGGACAATATTCGGGATTCGGTGCGCAACCGGGACCATGACCAACACCGGTTCCATTTCCACACCCGTTACGATCCCACGGAAGCATTTCGGTTGAACTTGTCCGGCGGCTATTACGGCGCGGAGACCGGCTTCGGGTTTTCCCCGGTGGTGCCCGATTTCGACAAGGGCCACGAAGTGGATCGCTACTACGCCAATTTCCGCGCGCAATGGCGGCCCCGGGGCGATCTGGACCTCTATTTCGGGCTGGACGGCTTGTACCGGGACCGGCCCGTGGACGCGGACAGCGCCCTGGACCAGCTCACGGTGGTCCAAAGCGTCAACCTGAACCAGGACCGTCGAATCCGCGCCGCCGCCGGGGCGCACTGGAGCCTGACCCCGAACAATGTGCTCAGCTTCGGCGCCGAATTCTGGCACGTCCGGGCCGAGCAACGGGTGACCGGCCTCGGCGGAGAGGAACTCGCCATATTTTTTCGGGAGCCCCAATCCCTGGACACGAACGAAACCAATTTCGCCCTGTTCGTCCAAGACGACTGGGCCTTCGCCAACGGGATTTGGGAGCTGGTGCTCGGCCTGCGCTACGACAATTACGGCGAGACCGAGGACGCCGTATCCCCCAAGGGGGCCGTGATCTGGAACTACCGGGACAACGGCCGGGTGAAATTTTCCGCCAGCCGGGCCTTTCGCGCGCCGAGCATCAGCGAGCGACGTTCTCCGTTCTGGAATTTGACGGTCCAGAATTACCCCTTCCCGGTGGTCCCCCCGCCGGGCCAGGGCGTCTTCGCGGTCGGCTTTCTGTCCAATCCGGACCTGGACGCCGAGGATCTGTACAGCCTGGAGGTTTCGCTGGAAAACGAATTTCTGGATCGGCGGCTCACCACCCGCCTGACGCCTTTCTGGGTGCGCGGGGAGGATTTCATCGCCACCGTCAACGTGCCCGACGACCAGGCGCCGGGGTTTTTCGTTCCCTTTCCGCCGCCCGGCGAGACCCTCAATTTTTCCACCCTGACCCATCCCGAAAACCTCGACCGGGTGACCATCCAGGGCGTGGAGGCCGAGGTGGGATATCGGCCCATCCCGTCCCTGCGGCTGTTCGCCAACTACCTGTATCAGGACGCCGAAAACGACGAGACCGGCGAGGAACTCGATTTCTACCCCGAGCATGTGGCGCGGGCCGGCGCCCAGTGGAACAGCCGTCATTTGGACGATTTTCTGGGCGTCCGGGCCGGCGCGGTGGTCAAATACATCAGCGATTACCGGTTCACCGATCTGGGGGGACGGAACACCGGCACGTTGGACGGTTTCACCACCGCGGACCTCAAGCTGAAGCTGGATTTCTGGAAGGAGCGGTTCTACGTCTCCGGCGAGGTCTACAACCTGTTCGACGCCCGGGAGCTTTACAAAAACACCAACAATGTACTGGCGGAGCGGAATTATCTCGTCGGCGCCGGCGTCCAGTGGAAGTTTTAGGGACTCGGAATTTGTCATTGTACCTTTTTAAATGCCGTTCATTTTGACGGAATCCGGGTAGGGGCGAATTGCATTCGCCCTTTTGCAATCTGGCACGATTGAGCGATGGAAATCCCAAACGGTATTTCAGATGCCGCCGAGTCCCTTGGGGGGGACGGTGGAGCGGAAAATGGCGCGGCGGCTCTCGAATTCGACGGGAAGGGAGCGGGTTCCATGAAGCGCGTGGCTTGTTTGATGAACGCGGGCACGTCCGAAATGCTCCTGGATGGCTTGGCGGCTTTCGAGACCGTCCACGGCCCTCGTTTCGACGTGGCGGTTCACTACGCCCACGACCTGGAAGGCGAAACCGCGGACACGGTTCGGGTCCGGGAGGATCTGCGCCGGGCCGATCTGGTGTTGCTGGATGTGCGCGGTTCGGGCCGGGCCTCGGCCCTGGCGGCCGGAGCCCTCGCCGACGGCGACAACACCGTGGTGCTGCTGGTGGGCGGATCGCCGGACCTGTTGTCGCTGGTCCGGATGGGCTCCTTTTCCATGAAGGCGGCGCTGGCCCGACGGAAGTCCAACGGCGGCGGAAACGCCAACGTCGCCCGGGTCCAGTCCATCTTGCGCTGGGTGGAGCGCATCGGAGATCTGCTGCCCTTCGGGGCCATGCGCCACGTTCGGAACTGGAACCGGGCCATGCGCTACTGGACCCACGGCGGCCCGGAGAACGTGGGCCACCTGCTGGCCTTTCTGGGCCGGGAATACCTCGGCCTGTCCCTGCCCAAACCGGCCGCGCCCCGGGAATATCCGGAGGCGGGCATCTACGATCCACTGGGCGACCGATTTCACGAAGATCGATCCGCCTATCGGAACGCCGTCGGCTTCGATCCCGAGCGCCCCACGGTGGGATTGCTATTTTACGGCGGCATGCACTTCGCCCAGTCGGTGGTGGGCGCTCGGGCATTGGCGGAGCGCCTGGCCCCCGAGCACAATCTGCTGCCGGTGTACGCGACCGCCGGCCGGAACCTGGAAGCGATCCAGCGCTTTTTCCTCGACGGAGAAACCGCCGCCGTGGACGCGGCGATCTATGTCCAGTGGTTTCAACTGGCCACCTTTTCCGGCGAAAACGGCGACCGGACGCGGGAGCTGCTCCGGCGGCTGAACGTGCCGATCTACGCGGCCGCGCCGATGTTCGGCCGGGAGATCGTCGTCTGGCGGGAGAGCGCGGCCGGCTTCTCCCCGGTGGAAACCCTGACCGCGGTGATTTTGCCGGAGCTGGACGGGATGATCGAGCCGTTGCCGGTGCTGGGGCTGGAGGAGCGACCCCATCCCGCCACCGGCCGGATGGTCCGGGCCGCCACCCCCATTCCCGTCCAGGCCGACGCGGCGGCCCGGCGCGTCGCGGCTCGGGTCCGGCTGCGGCGGCGGGCCAACGCGGAGAAGCGGATCGCGTTCGTCATCTACAATCAGCCGCCCGGCGAGGACAATATCGGCAATGCGGCGTACCTGGATGTCTTTGAAAGTTTGCGCGCCGTTTGGCGGGCCATGGCGGCGCGGGGCTACCGGGTCGGGGAATTGCCGCCGGGTTCCGAGGTTTGCCGGCGACTGATCTCCACCGGCGCCGTCAACAACGCCCGCTGGGTTCCCCGGGAGGTCGCCCTCGCCGACGGGGTCGCCCTGCCGGCGGAGCGGTTCCAGGCCCTGGCGCCGGACTTGGCCGCGGACCCGGCGGTGACGGAACGGTGGGGATCGGCCCCCGGCGAAATCATGGCCGGCGAGGGGAAGATCATCCTGCCTGGCCTGCAACTGGAAAACGTTTTTTTGGGACTCCAGCCGGCCCGGGGCATCCATTCCGATCCCGAGGGCATCACCCACGACAAGACCTTGCCGCCCCATCACCAGTACAACGCCTTCTATCGCTGGTTGGAAACCGAGTTCCGGGCCGACGCCGTGGTCCACGTGGGAACCCACGGCACCCTGGAATTTTTGAAAGGCAAGGAGGCGGGGCTGTCGGCGGCGGACTGTTTCCCGGTTCGGCTCATGGGGTCGGTTCCCCATTTTTACATCTACCACGTGGTCAACCCGTCCGAGGCCATGATCGCCAAGCGGCGCGGGCTGGCCACGGTGGTGAACTACAATTCCCCGCCGGTGACGGTCTCCGGGGTGTACGCCGAATACGCCGACCTGGAAGACCGGATCGCCGAGCACCTGGAGGCGGAAACGGCCGATCCCGATCGGGCCGGGCGGGTGGCCCGGGAAATCCGTGCGGCCGCCGAGGCCCTTCATCTTCCCGGCGACGACATCCCCCGGCTTCAGGAAACCCTGGCCCGGATGAAACGCGCCCTGATTCCCCGGGGACTCCACGTGCTCGACGAGACGCTTTCCGCCGAAGAGCGGGCCGAAACGCTGTGCGCCTGGCTACGCCACGACCGGGGCGAGATTCCCGCCCTGCACCGGGTGCTGGCCCGGGAGCGGGGGTTGGACCATGACCGGCTGCTGGCCGCGCCCACCGACCGGTTCGGCGGGCGGGTCCACGCCGATTTGCTGGCCGAGGTCGACGCCGACGCCTTGACGTTGGTGCGGAAAAGCCTGGAGGCGGGAACGCCGGCGGGCGACGGCGACCGGGCCGCGCCGCTGACCTGGGCCCTGGAGATGGAAAAACGGCTGACCGCCGGCCGGGAAATCCCCGCCCTGCTGGACGCCCTGGAGGGCCGGTTCACCGAACCGGGCATCGGCGGCGAGCCCTGTCGCGATCCCGAGGCCCTGCCCACCGGGCGGAACAGTTACCAGTTCGATCCCCGGTTGGTGCCTTCGGAGGCGGCCTGCGAGCGCGGCCGGGAGATCGCCGAAAACACCCTGGCCCATTTTCATGGACTTCACGGCCGGTATCCGGAGAGCACGGCGGTGATTCTCTGGGGATTCGAAACGGCCAAGACCCGGGGCGAAACGGTGGGGCAGGTGTTCGGCTACCTGGGCGTTCGACCCGTGCGGAAATCGCCCTGGAAGACCGAGCTATCGGTGATCCCGGCGGCGGAGCTGGGCCGGCCCCGGGTGGACGTCACCGTGCAGATCTGCGGATTTTTCCGGGACATGTTCATGAACGTGGTGGAGCTGATCAATCGGGCCTCCGCGCTGGTGGCCGAGCTGGAGGAGGACGACGGCGTCAACTTCGTCCGCCCCCACACCCGGGCGGCGCTGACCGACCTGTCGAAACGGCTTTCGGCGGATCGTTTGTCGCCGGATCGTTTGTCGTCGGACAGAGCCCGGCGGATCGCGGCGGCCCGGGTGTTCGGCCCCCGTCCCGGCGAATACGGCACGCGGGTGACGTCGCTCATCGAAACCGGGGCCTGGAAAACCGAGGACGACCTGGTGCGCACCTTTACCGACAGCATGAACCATCTCTACGCCGACAACATCCACGGCGAGCGGCAGGCCGAGGTCTACCGGTCGCGGTTGGCGGCCACCGAGCTGGTCAGCCAGGTGCGGGACACCCATGACTACGAAATCGCCGACCTGGACCATTACTACGAGTATTTCGGCGGGCTGTCCCGAACCATCACGGCGGTTCGCGGCGAAGCGCCGGTCCAATTGATCACCGACACCACCGGCGAACGGCTCCGAACCGAGACGGTGAAGGAATCCCTGGAACACGGGCTGCGGACCCGGTTGCTCAATCCCAAGTGGATCGACGGCATGCTGGAACACGAAGTCCACGGGGCCCAGCAGATCGGCGACCGGGTCCAGTATCTGGTCGGCTTCGCCGCCACCACCGGGGCGGTGGACGACTGGGTCTTTTCCGCCGTGGCCGACCGGTTTCTCAACGACCCCGAAATGCGAGACCGGCTGACCGCCAACAATCCCTACGCCGCGGCGGAAATCGCCCGTCGCTTGTCCGAAGCCCACCGCCGGGGCTACTGGAACGCCGACGCGGCGGAGCTGGAGCGGCTCCGCGACGCCTATTTGGCCATCGAGGGCGAGGTGGAGGACGGGCTGGATTTTTGAGGGGCGCGCCGGGTCATGCCGGTCTCGTTCGCCGGTTTTTTCCCGGGTCGGGGAAAACGAATCGGCGGCGGAACCCGACTTCTCCCCTTTTTCGTTTTTTTTACCGTTGACCTCCGGGAGGCCATCCATGCAAAAGGCCGACGTTTCGGCCCCGGTCGGGGCGTATCCGTTTGAACTGCGGGACATCGTGTTCGCGGCGGTGAGCGCCGCGGCCATTCAATTGATCGGGTTTTTGACCATTCCCTTGGTGCTGCACATTCCCATACCGGGGATTCGGAACATCGTATCCGCCCCCTTTTCCGCCATGGTCCTCACTCTGGCCGCGGCCCGAATCCAAAAGCGATTTACGGTGCTGCTGGTGATGGGTCTTTGTTCGGTGGTGTACGCGCTGATCTCTCCGGTGATCCCGGCTTTCGTGATGACCGCCGCCGTCGTGGCGGAGCTGGTCAATCTGTCGGTGTTTCGGGGATACGCGACCCGCCGGGCCCGGATGACGACGATCACCGTGTTTTACACGGCCATGACGCCCATCGCCACCCTTTGGGGCGCGTGGGTTCTGGGCGGAGAATACCGCGAATTGATTTCCCGGATTCCCTTCATGGCCGGGGCGGCCTTCGCGGTTTGCCTGCTTTCCCTCGGCGGCGCCTGGGTGGGCGAGCGGATCGCCGCGGAGCTGCGGCGGGCGGGGAAAATGCCGTGACGGCCCGCGCCGAATCCTCGATTTGCCCCGTCGCCAATCCCGTCGGAGATCGGCCGCACGGACTGTGCGCGGTGGACCCGCTGGTGAAAATGGCCGCCGCCGTCGCATGGACGGCGGCGGGCGTTGCCGGGCAAGATCCGACGCCGCTGGCGGTGCTGGGCATCGGGACGACCGTGCTGCTGGCGGCGGCCGGGGCCTTCCGCCGGGCCCGGGCCGCGGGGGCGGGGCTGCTCGGCCTGAGCGTTCTGGCCGGCGTTCATTGGGGCTTGGGCGGGGACCCAGAGGAGATTCTCGCCACCGTGCTTCGGCTGTACGCGGTGACCGGCGGGCCGCTGGCGCTCATGCTGACCACCGATCCCGCCCGCCTGCTCCGCGCCCTGGGACGGCTGCCGCTGCCGCCCGGCATTCTGCTGGGCCTCACCCTGATGTGGCGAAGCGTGCCGGCCCTCCGCGCGGAGCTGGCCGCGATCCGGCTGGCCTGCCGGATCGAGGGGGTTGCCGTCGGGCTGGCCCATCCGGTTCGGTTGTTCCGCCATTTGCTGGTGCCGTTGGCCTTCGGGATGGTCGGCTTCGCCGACGACATGACCCTGGCCCTCCAAACCCGGGGCATTGGGCTGTCGCCCGGGCCGCGCCCCGGCCGGGAGCCGGCGTCCTTGGGATGGGCGGACCACGGCTTTTTGCTGTTCGTGCTGTTCTTCGCCGGGGTCCCCCTCCTGTGGCGACTGGCGGGACTTCCGTTTTCATGAGGCGAGAGAGCCGCCGCGAGGCCGTTTTCCCGCCCGACGGGGCCGACCATCCGGACCCCGTTTCGGAAGCGATGCCCGAGGGCATTGATGTGCGGGATCTTTCCATCCGCTTCCCGGCGGGAGCGGCGTCGGCGGTGTCCGCGTTTTCCCTGACCGTCGCGCCGGGAGAGCTGGTGCTGCTGGCCGGTCCCACCGGTTGCGGAAAGAGCAGCGCGCTGTCGGTCCTCTCCGGCGTCATTCCCCACGTGGTTCCGGCCCGCGTTTCGGGGATCGTTCGGGTCGCCGGCGGCGATCCGGCCCATCGATCGCTGACCGAAGCCGCCCGCCGGACGGCTCACCTGTTCCAGAACGTGGGGCCGCAGCTTTTTACCGACCGAGTGGGCGACGAGGTGCGACTGCCCCTGGAATTCGGCTCGGTCCCCTGCGCGGACGTGGACGCCGCCGCCCGGAACGCCTTGGCCGAATTCGGGCTGACCGGGATGGCCGACCGGCGGGTGGCGGATTTGTCTTCCGGCTACCAGCAGCGGCTGGCCCTGGCCGCCCTTCATCCGGGGAAAAAGTCGGTGCTGCTGCTGGACGAGCCTTTCGCCTTTCTGGACCCCCGGGCGGCCCGGGGGCTCCAAGAACGGCTGCGCCAACTGCGGGCGGCCGGGCTGGCCATTCTGGTGGCGGAACACCGGGAGGCGCTGGTGCGGCCCATCGCCGACCGGGTGGTCCGCATGGGCGAACGTCGCTCGCCGCTTCCGGTTCGTTCCGCGCCGCCGACGCCCGGCGGCCCGTGCCTGATCGCCCGGGACCTGCGATTTTCCTACGAGACCGGGCCGATTCTGGACGGGGTGAACCTGACCCTTCGACGGGGGGAAGGCCGGGTGATCGTCGGGGCCAACGGCATCGGGAAAACGACCCTCTGCCTGGTGTTGGCCGGCGTTCTGGCCCCCGACGCCGGGTCGGTTCGGGTGGAGGGCCGGGAGCTTCGCAAGCTGGCGGCCCGGGAGCGGGCCGGTCGGGTCGCGCTGGTGCTCCAGAATCCCGACCGGCAGCTCTTCGCTTCCTCGGTTTTGGCCGAGGCCGGGCCGACGGGGGCCTCCCGGCTCCGGACCTTTGGCCTGTGGGAATTTCGGGAGCGCCATCCCCGCTCCCTTTCCTATGGGCAAAAACGCCGTCTCGCCCTGGCGCGGGCCTTGGCCCGGAACCCCCAAGTGCTCATCGTGGACGAGCCGTCCGTCGGGCAGGACGCCGCCCATCTCGAATCCATGTTCGGGATTTTTCAGGACTACCTCGGTTCCGGCGGCGCGCTTCTGGTCACCAGCCACGATCCCCGGATCGTCCGAAGTTGGGGGCACGGGACGATGACGCTGGCGGCCGGCCGGCTGGATGCCGACGAACCGGCCGGAGGGTCGTTTTTCCCCGGCGGGGCCGAACCGGGGACTTCGACGCCCCGCCGGGAACGAGGAGGAGAGACGCCGTGAGCCATCGCTATCCCTTCGCCGCCGTCGTGGGCCAGGCGGCGCTGAAACAGGCGCTCTTGCTGGCGCTGGTGAATCCCGGCGTCGGCGGGCTGCTGATCCGGGGCGAAAAGGGAACCGCCAAATCCACGGCCGTCCGTGCGGCGGCGGCATTGCTCCCATGGCGGCCGACGGTGTCCGATTGCCCGTACGGCCACGACCCCCGGGATCGAAACGGCCGGTGCGAGGGCTGCGCGAGTCGGGAGAATCCTCCAACCGTCCGGCGGTCGGCGCCCTTTGTCACGCTTCCCCTCGGGGCGACCGAAGATCGAGTGGCCGGAGGGATCGATTTCGAGTTCGCGGTGCGCCGCGGGGTTCGACGGCTTCAGCCGGGCCTGCTGGCGGCGGCCAACGGCGGGGCTCTCTACGTGGACGAGGTCAATCTGCTGGACGATCACGTGGTGGACGTGCTGCTGGACGCGACGGCCATGGGCGTCAACGCGGTGGAGCGGGAGGGCGTCAGCTTTTCCCATCCGGCCCGGTTCACCCTGGTGGGCACCATGAATCCCGAAGAGGGGGAATTGCGGCCCCAGCTTTTGGATCGGTTCGGCCTGTGCGTGGAGGTGAGCGGCGTGTCGTCGGTGGCTGAACGGGTGGCGATCATGGAACGCCGGGCCGCCTTCGAGGAGGACTCGGTCGGCTTCGCCCGGGAGTGGGCGCCCGCCGCGGAGGAATTGGCCGAAAAAATCATCGCCGCCCGGGAGCGGTTGCCGGGCGTGACCGCCGACCGGGAAATCCTGCTGGAGATTGCCCAATTCTGCCTGGACGTGGGCGTGGACGGCCATCGGGGCGACATCGTTCTGCTGAAGACCGCCCGAACCCTGGCGGCCTGGCGCGGTAGGGACCGGGTGGAAAAACCGCACATCGAAGCGGCGGCCGAACTGGCGCTGCCCCATCGCGTCCGCCGTCAGCCGCTGGAGGAAATCGCCGGGGACGTGGGGAGTCGGCGGCGGCGCGGCCCCCGGTCGCCCCGCAACGGCACGCCCCACTCGGCGTCGTGGTAGGTTGCCAGCAGCGGGTCGGCTTCGGCCCATGTACATCGGGTTGGGGTTGTTTCCGTCACGGTTCCTTTATTTCGGCGAGAGCGGCTCCGATTCCGGGGCGACGCTTGGGGATTCGGCATCTCGGCATTTCGGGCAAACGCCGTAAAATTCCAGGAAATGCCCTTCGATGGAAAAGCCGGTCTGGAGGCCGACCAGCTCTTCGAGCATGGCGACGCCTCGGCAGTCGAAGGCGGCGACGTTTCCGCACCTGCGGCAGACCATGTGGTGGCAGTGGTCCCGGGTGCAGGCCACGAAACGATGCTCCCCGGTTTCCTCGTGGATCCATTGCAGAAAGCCGAGCTGCCGCAGTTCCCGCACCGTCCGGTACACCGTGGCCTGCCCGATTCCGGCGCCTTTGAGTTCGGCGATGGCCTCCGCGATGGTGAGTCCCTTGGGGTGGGCGGCGAACAGCTCCCAAATGGTTTTCCGCTGTTCGGTAAATCGCAGGCCGGCATCGCCGAAGGCTTTCCGGAGGCGGGACACCTGAATGTCGGGGTTGGTTTCCATGCGGAAATTTTTATCAATTTGAACCCGCCGTTGTCAATCCCGCCGGGGTCGATCCCATCGGTTTTCGGGTTCCGGCGGCGTTCTCCGCTCCGATTCCACCGCCGCCACGATGGCGCGGGCCGCGTGGCGGGCGCCGACGATGTTTCGCGCCGGGGGACCGAGGACCATTTCGGCCAGCGCCCCGGCGGTCCAGATTCCGGGCGCCCACCGAAGATCGCCGTTCAGGCGGGGTCGGCCGGCCGGGGTGACCTTCAGGTCGAATTCCGCCAGGGCCGTTTTCAGAAACGGCCCCGTCACGATTCGGGGCTCGAATCCCGTGGCCAGAACCACCGCCCCTCCGGTCAGTCTCCGGGCTTCTTTCGTTTCCGAAGAGTTCCCGCCCGCGGTTCCCTCCGCGAACGTCCCGTTCAAGACCGCCGCGGAATCCCGGTATTCCCCGCCCTCGACCTCTCCGACGCGAAGGCGCAACCGGCCTTTTTCCATCTGTTTCCGAAGCGATTCCAGCAATTCGGGCGTGATCGTTCCGGGATTTCGGGCCGTCTCGATCCGCCGTTCCCAAGCGTCGGGCGATTCGCCGGCTCGCCGCCCCCGGCATTTGGGACCCAGCCAGCAGGGATCGAAATCGAAGGGCGACATTCGCAACGGCCGCTTCGACACCAGGGTGATCGCGCGTCCGCCCTCCTCCGCCAGGGCCAGGGCGAGCTGCGCGCCGGTCAAGCCCGCGCCGACCACCAGCGCGGGGCGATCCTTCGGGATGGCCTCCCGGCGGAACGACGGGTCGAAGACATGGCGAACGGGAGCGCCGGCGTCTTGGAGTTTCCGCGCCCACGTCGGACGAAGCGGCCGGTCTCCCATCCCCATGGTCAGCACCACGTTTCGGGTCCGGAACGCGCCGATGTCGGTTTCCACGACGATCGCCCCGGCATCCCGGCGAAGCGCCAGAGCGCGGCCTCGCGTTCGAAGCGATTCAAGGTCATGGGCGTCGATGACGTGTCGGCAATGGGCCTGGAAAAGATCAAGGGCGGGCCGTTCGGCGGGAGCGCGGAACGACGGCTCGCGTCCGGAATTCCAATCGACGTTCCGGGCGAATCGGTCCAGCGCGTAGGGATCGACGTCCAAGTGGTGGACGGACGGGGAGCGGAGATACCGCATGCCGCAAGCCCCGGCGAAGCGGGTCCATCGCCGAAGGGGCGTCGGGTGCGGGTCCAGTATGCGGAGGGCGTCGCCGTCCGCGATTCCGGCGGCGGTGAGAAACCGGGAAATGGCGAGGCCCTGAATGCCGCCGCCGATCATCAGCCAATCGAGCATCATCGCGTGTCCGGGGGCATCCGGAAGTGTCCGGGAGTGTCCTTATTTTCCTTCCCGGTAGATCACATGCCGTCGAACCACGGGATCGTACTTTCTCAGTTCCAGCTTTTCGGGCGTGGTCCGCTTGTTCTTGGTGGTGGTGTATCGATGGGCGCTGGCGGTGCTTTTCAGATGAACGATCACCCGACCGGACGATTGCGCCATGGGCGGCCTCCTTTCAAAAATGGATCATTGTCGGTTGTGCAAATCGATTGCCCAATCCTATTCATTGCTTTTGATTCCCGCAAGTCTCCCTCCATGAAAATCCATCCGGATCGTCCATTTTTCTGCGTTCATCGTGCGTTTGGGGCCGGATGAAAGATCGGTTCCCGCCAACTTTCCGGAGAAGAATCCTCGGTTTCGGATTTCTTGACGGTGCGGAGCGGGGAACGGGGACTTTCCCTTTCTCCGGGATTGGGGCGCGAAGGCGCGAACTGGGCTTGGATGAAAAACTTTTTCCAAAACCTCCGGAATCTCCGCTTGACAGCCAAGTCTTTCCCGCTTATTAAAACTTTTTATTGTTAATCCGCGCCGAGGGTTTCGCCGGATTTCGCCGGATTCCGTCTCGGCCTCCCCCGAAACCGAAAGACGGTCGGTCGGGGAAAGTCCCGCCTTTTTCTGTGCAACCCAGTTGCTTTTCGAGAAAAACATCATTTCCGCATGGAGGTTCACCGCATGAATCGATCCCGTTTTTTTTCGCTTTTCCTGGTCGCCCTGCTGGCGCTGTTCCCCGTTTTCTGGGGCTGTTCCGATGGTTCTTCGGACCCCGTCGGCGCCATGTCGGATCACGACGACGACCACGACCATGGCGACGAAGTTTCGGCCGTGGCGCCGGCCTGGATCTGGGGGTACCAGACCGGCGACCAGGTGTTGACCGCCTATCATTCCGACGGGGGCCAACGGCGCGCGACCTTCGCGGCCCACATCCATCCCATGATCAAAATCGCCTACGCGCCGTCGGAAAGCCGTCCGACCATCTGGATGGCCTCGGGCCACAAGGCCCAGTCGTTTACGGCCGGCTTTTATCCCCACGGCGACCATGGCCACATGGAAACGCCGGAGAAGCATTTGTCTCGCTCGGGAGTTCACCGGCCGGCCCACATGACGATCTCCCACGACGGGGGCACGGCGGTCATCGCCAACGACGAAACCGAAACCTTTACCCTGGTGGACGTGGAATCCGGCGCGGTGACCAACGTGGACCACGGATCGCCCCATTCCACGGCGCTCATGACCGGCCAGGGCCATCTGCTGGCCACCCATCCCGGTGAAAACTGGGCCCGGATCATCGACCCGCTCACCAATACGGTGCTGGCCGAAATGTCCATCGGCGGCCGGGCCCACGGGGACGCCTACAACGCGGCCACGGGCCGGGCCTTCGTCGCCTGCGAAGAGGGGGTGGGGGTGGAGGTGATCGACACCGTTTCCATGATGAAGACGGCCCGGCTGCCCTATCCGGCGGCGGGGCGGTCCAGCTTCCTGTACCATTCCGGCGAAACGCCGACGGCCGTGGGGCTTCACAATCTGTCCGTGGACGGCGAGCGGCGGGAAACCGACAGCTTTCTGCTGATCGACATGGCCAACGAGACGATGGCGGCGATTTCGATTCCCGGCGCTTCCCTGGACTGGTCCAGCCGGGACGGCCATTTCGCCCTTTCCAAAGACGGCCGGACGGCGGTCTTCTCGGACCTGAACGCCTCGCGCATCTACGTCGTGGACGTGGATCCCGCCTCGATGAACTATCGATCCGTGCGGACCCTCCAGGCGCCCGCGCCGGGCGTAGCGGTCGGGGTTGGAGAGCGGGGTGAACACTTGTTCGTTCTGGCGGGAACCATGGTCTATCCCGTCGATCTGGACCATGGCGAGGTGGACATGGCCGGAGCCTTCGCGGTGAAGGAAGGGACCGACTGGATTTACGTCACCTCCTTCTCCGGCGAGATTCTCGACGACAGCGTGGACCGGGGCGACGCGATCCTGAACCCCGAAGACGTGGAAAACGCCGCGCCCGGCGGAGATGAACATGATCATGAAAGCGACATCGATCATGACGTTGACCACGACCACGGGGAAGACCACGAATCCGGGACGGCGACCTGACCGCCCCGGCGACTTCGCCCGCCAGTCGGCTTGACGGATGGGAAGCCGCTCGTTCGGACTCCGCGGGCGTCTTTCCCCGCCGGGGAAAGGCGCCTTCGCCATCACCGCCCGGAGGGCGGGAACGGGTCGGGTTTCGTTTTCGGAATCCGACCCGTTCCCGTCTTCCGGCGAAAGAAAGGGAGAACACGCAACTCATGCAACGCATTCCACTCCGAATCCTATGCGCGGCCGTCGCCGTATGGCTTGCGGCGACGGCCGCCGCGCACGCGGCCGCGTTCGACGAAGACCCGGTTCTCGGCCCCGTCGATCGGGCGCTGGGCGCCTGGCAGAACCCCAACGTCGGCTTCGTCTTCGACATGATCGCCGACATTTCCGATATCGAAGGGGACGAATGGACCTCCCAAGGTTTCGAGATTCGCTCCGCGGAGCTGGACGTCAACGCCAACATCGATCCCTTCGGCGAACTTCGGGGAAACTTCATGTTCACCGAAGACGGCGCGGAGCTGCACGAAGGCTATTTCCTGCTGCCGGCCCTGCCGGGCAACCTGAAGCTCAAGGGCGGGAAAATGCTGGCCAACTTCGGGCGATGGAACCAGTTTCACACCCACGCCATGCCCTTTACGTCGGAGCCCCGGATTTATCAGGAGTATTTCGGCGGCCATTTCAACCCCACCGGGCTGGAGCTGTCCTGGCTGGTCCCCATTCCCCACTTTCTGGAACTGACGTTTTCGATCTACGACCGGATCGAAGGCCACACCCACGACCAGGACCCGGTGCGGGAAGGCTTTGAATCCGAGGCGGATCGGCTCGCGGCCGAGCTGGGCTATACGCGCCACGGCAACCATTACCACGCCCCGGATGGAAGCATCGTGCAGCCGGAGGAGCTGCTGGATAGCGACGAGCCCCGAACGAACGCCAAAAACAACAAGGGCGCGGAAGATTTCGCCTACGGCGCGCGGGCGGCCACGAGTTTCGAATTTGGGCCGGACTGGAGTCTCGACCTGGGGGCGAGCCTGGTCCATCAACCCAATTTTAAATACTCCCAGCGCGTTTCCGGCGCGTCTTACGCCAAAACGGTGTACGGCTTCGACGCGACCTTTTTCTGGCACCCGCTCACCCAAAACCGGGAGCGGAACGTCGATTTCGGGATCGAATTTCTGGGGAACGTGGAAGAGTTCGAAACCACGGCGGACGACACGGTCTTCCGGGAAGAGCGGGGCCGGGAGGGACTGTTCGCCTACATCCACTATCAGCACGATCCCACCTGGCACTACGGCGCTTTCGGCGAGTTTTTCGAAAACGACGAATTTTCCGACGATTTCGAAAAGAACCGGTACGGCGGCTTCGTCACCTTCCATCTCACCCACTTCCAGTTCCTGCGGCTGGAGTACAGCCGGTACGAATATTCGGACAACCTGGACCCGGTCAATCGCGTCATCCTTCAGTACGACGCGGTGATCGGCCATCACACCCACGGGAGGCAGCGATGAAACCCCTTCCGATCCGTTTTTGGGCTCCGTTCCTTTTGGTTTTTTGGGCGGCACTTTTGACGGTCGCCTCCCCGGCGGGGGCGAAGGTCAACGTGGTCGCCTCCATTCCCGATCTGGCCGACATGGCCCGGATCATCGGCGGGGACCAGGTTCGGGTGACTTCCCTGGCCACGGGCCGGGAGGATTTGCACGCCGTCCCGGTGCGGCCGAGCTTCATCCCCAAAATCAACCGGGCCGATCTGCTGCTGAACCTGGGCTACGACGCCGAGCACGCCTGGCTGCCGGCCCTGGCCAAGGACGCCCGGAACCGTCGCGCCATGGAGGGCGGCGCGGGCTGGATCGAGGTCGGAAAAGGCGTCGCCATTCTGGAGCGGCCGGAAAAATGGGACCGTTCCGAGGGGCATCAGCATCCGTTGGGCAATCCTCATTTCAACGTGGGGCCCCACGCGGGCCGCGTCATGGCCCGGAACATCGCCGCGGCATTTATTGATTTCGATCCCGAAAACGAGTCGCTGTACCGGGACAATCTCAATCGCTATCTGGATGCGCTCGCCGACCTGGAGACGGAACTTCGGGAAAAAGGGGCGCCGCTTCAAGGGCAAAAGGTCGTCGCCTTCCACCCGGACGTGGCCTATCTCTGCCAATTCTACGGCATGGAAAAGGTCGGCTCCATCGAACCCAAGCCCGGCATTCAGCCCACGGCCCGCCACTTGGAATCCCTTGCGGGGCGAATGAACGAGGAAAACGTCCGGCTGATTCTGTACAACCAGGCCCAAAACGCGCGGCTGCCGGAGCGGCTGGCGCGGGAAACCGACGCCCGGGCCGTGGAATTCGCCAACACGGTGGGGGCCAAACCGGACATCGACTCATGGATCGAGCTGCAACGGTACAATCTGGAACGGCTGCTCGCGGCGCTTCCGGAATCGACGAGCCCCTGATCGAGCCTCTGATCGAGCCCCTGATTGAACTGCGGAACGCGGCCTTCGGCCACGACGGCGGGTTCCAGGTCCGGGACGTGTCCCTGCGGATCGATCCGGGGGATTTTGTTCTGCTGACCGGACCCAACGGCAGCGGGAAGACCACTCTGATTCGCGGGATTCTTGGCCTGATTCCCGGGACGGCCGACCGGGTCCGGTGGGGCGTTCCGCGGAACCGGGTCGGATACGTGCCCCAGGAATCGGCCATTCACCCCGACGCCCCGGCCAGCGCGCTGGACGTGGTCCGCCTTGGACGGGCGTCGGCCTGGGGCGGGGCGAAGGCGGCCGCGGCGGAGGCGCTGCGGGAGGTGGGACTGGAAAGCGTCGCCCGCCGCCGGTTCGGGCGGCTCTCCGGCGGGGAAAAGCGCCGGGTGCTGCTGGCCCGGGCCCTGGTCGCCGCGCCCCGGCTGCTGATCCTGGACGAGCCCGTCGCCAATGTGGACGCCGAATCGGAACGGCGCATCGCGGATCGCCTGCGGGCGTTGACGGCGAAATCCGGCGTGGGCGTGCTGGCCTCCAGCCATTCGCCGGGATGGGTTCGGGACGCGCGGCGCTTCCGGCTTCGGGCCGGTCGCCCGGTCCCTCTCGGTTCGACATGATCGATCCCGCGCTATTTTCCACTTTTTATCTCGCGCCGTTGTTGACGGCCATGGCCTACGCCGCCACCGTCCCGGTGGTCGGGGGGGCCGTCTTTCTGCGCAACGAGATTTTGCTGGGCATCGTTCTGCCGGCCTTCGGGGCGGCGGTTCTGGCGCTCGCGGCGTTGACGGGCGTGCCCCCGGGCCACCGGCTCGCGGTCCACGGCATCGTGGCCGCCGCGCTCTTCCTGTTGCTGTCCATTCCCGCACTTCGATCCGATTCGGACAACACCGGCCATCTCCGGCGCGAGTTGATGTTGGCGGGGGTTTTCGTGGGCAGCCAGACCGTCGATTATTTGCTGATGCACCTGTCGCCCCGGGTCCATGCCGGGCTGTCCAACCGCCTGCACGGGGAAATGCTGGCGTCGGGCTGGACCACTTTCGCGGTCGCGCTGGGGGTGAACCTGGCCGTCCTGTTCGCCGCCGGCCGATGGCGGGGATTTTTTTACGGCCATCTGTTGGACGAGACCCTGCTGCGGGTCGGCGGCGGGCGGCATCGGATCGTCGCCGCGGGCTATCGGGCCCTGGTCGCCGTCACCGTGACCTCGGCGGTGGTCACCCTCGGCCCCCTGCCCGCCACGGCCCTCCTGGTCTTTCCCGCGATGTTCGGCCGCAACGTCGTTTCCGGCATGGACGGATTTTTCCTCGCGACCATCGGGATCGGGCTGCTGGGAACCCTGGGCGGCTTCCTGGGTTCCATCGTTTGGGACCTGCCCCCGGCCTACGGCGTTTCCGCCGCCCTGCCTGCGGCCGGTTGGCTGGCGGCCCGGGGGAAATTTCTCGCCGGAGCACTTCTCACTAAATTCTAAATTGCCAAGCAGGAGAAAGGGGTACCTTTTGAAAAAGCACTTTTTATCGTTGGTTTTCTGCTGCGCGGCGGCCATGGGATCGCCGTTCCAGGCGACGGCCGCGGAACCCCTTGTGCTGGAAGGCATCGTTGTTTCGGCCCCCCGGGAAGAGACGGAGGGAAAACGGATCGACGCCAAGGCCCTTCGAACCCATAGCGTCACCGACCTGGCCGAAGTGATTTCCGATGAAATGGTCGAGGCGACCATGATCCGGAAAAGCGGCTACGGAAACGAAGTTTCCATCCGTGGTTTTTCCAAAGACAATCTTCGGGTGGTGATCGACGGCGGGATTCTGGAGGGCGCTTGCGGCAGTCGGAAGGACCCGAGCCTGTCTCACGTGAATCTCTTGATGGTGGATCGGATCGAAGTTCGGCAGGGTCCGTTCGAAGTGACCCGGAACGGCGGCCTCGGCGGCGGGATCAACGTCGTGACCCACGATCCGGAACCGGGCTTTCACGGCGAAGTGCTGCCTCGGGTCGGCAGCCACGGCTTCCTCGGCATGGGCGGCTACGTCACCGGGGGAAACGACACAGTTCAGGGTCTGCTCGGCTATAGCTACTCCGAATCGGACCAATATGAAGACGGCGACGGCAATGAATTGCACACCTTCGCCAACCCGGGCAACGCCTACAACGCGGAAGGGAGGGACGCCAACGCCTTCCAGAAAAACGACCTGTGGGGGAAAATCCGGTACGCGCCCGCCGACAACCAGGAACTGCTGTTTTCCTACATTTTCGGCCTGGCCGAAGACATCCTCACGCCCCGCGTGGCCTTCGACACCGAGGAGGAGGAGACCCATCTGCTCAACCTCGACTACACGCTGACCGACCTGGGGCCGGCCTCCGAATCGCTGACCGTTACCGCCTATTACAACCACATCCGTCACATTCCGTCCACGGCACTTCGAGAGGCCGGGCCGCCGCTGAAAAACGACGTGGTTTCCATCGTGGCCGGCGGCGGGGTGGAAAACCGCCATCCCACCGATTTCGCCCGATTCATCTATGGAGCCGATTTTTATCGGCGCACTTGGCAGGGGGATCAGTTCAACCGGTTCACCGGGGCCATGTTCAACGACGAATTCGTTCCCGACACGGTGGCGGACAACTACGGGCTTTACGCCCAGGCCGAAAAGGAGATCGGGGATTGGTTCGTCAGCGCCGGCATCCGCGGCGATCTCCACGAAACCGAGGCCGACGAGCCGTTGCCCAACTCCCAGGCGCGCCTGGGGACGGAAACCAATGCCCGATCCGACACGGAGTTTTCCGGCTTCGTCAAAGGCCGCTACGCCGTGACGAGCCGACTGGCCTTTTTCGGCGGTATCGGCCGAAGCGTCCGATTTCCCAATTGCGTGGAGCGCTATCTACAGCCGCCCCGCCCCGCCAATTTTGCCGGAAATCCCGACCTGGATCCCTCCCGGAACACGGAGGTCGATCTGGGCGTGGAATACAACGGCGACCGGTTTCGATTTCAGACCAAGGCGTTTTACAGCGATATTGCGGACTACATCTACCAGCAGGGCGGCGAAGGCCAGACCCGCACATGGGTCAACATCGACGCGACGATCTATGGAATCGACGCCCGAGGCGCCGTTGATTTGGGCGCGGATTTCACCCTGGAGGGCGGCGCCGCCATTCAGGTGGGGGAGAAAGATTCTTTTCCGGCCAACAATTTCGACAAGGACTTGGCCGACATTCCACCACTGAAAACCCGTTTGGCGCTGGTCTACGACGGAAATCCGGTTTTTGGCACGCTGGAGTGGATTCACTCCGAAGAGAATGACGAAATCGACGAAGCGGCGGGAGAGCAGGCCCTGTCCGGATGGGATGTGGTCAATTTTCGGCTCGGCTGGGACATCCGGCCAGACCTGACGCTGACCGCCGGCGTGGACAACCTGTTCGACAAGCGTTACGCCGTGGCCAATTCCTACGAATTCGACGTGGTCTCCGGCACCGGCGCCAATCCGCCCGTCGTCTATGAACCCGGGCGGGCGTTTTACGGAACACTGAGCTTTGTGTTCTAGCGTCTCCGCCCGATCGTCGGGCGGGGTCCGGAGCATACGCCGCTTCCGGATGGAATTTTACCTTGTCCGATTTCGAAAGGAAGGGATATCTCATGGTACCTGAACCCCAAGAAGACGTCCCCCTGGCCGTGGGGCTCGACACCGGCGGCACGTTTACGGACGCCGTGCTGGTGGAAATGAAGGGCGGCCGGGTGCTGAAGACCGCCAAACATCCCACCACCCATCACCGGCTGGGGCTGGGCATTTCCCGGGCGCTGGAAGCGGTGACGGCGGACGTGGCGCCCGAGCGCGTCCGTCGAATGGCCTTTTCCACCACGTTGGCCACCAACGCCGTGGTGGAAGGCCGGGGCGCGCGGGTCGGCCTGCTGGTCATCGGCGACGTCAAAACTTTCGATCTGCCCGTGGTTTCGGTTCGTTACGTGGACGGCGGGCATGACCACCTGGGCCGCGAAGTCCGTCCGCTGGACCTGGAGGCGCTGACCGACGCTTTGGCCGAACTGGCCGGCCATGTGGACGCCTACGTCGTGGCCGGGGCCATGAGCATGGAAGATTCGACGCACGAACAGGTGGCGACCCGGGCCATCGAACTGACGGACCCGAAGCCGGTGTTCGCCTCCCACCAGGTCGGCGGGCGAGCCGGATTGAAAGAACGGGCCGCCACGGCGGTGCTTCACGCGCGTCTGCTGCCCGTCATTTCCGGGTTCGTGGAAGAGCTGCGCGAGCTGATCCGTCGCCGGGGATTTGCCGGGGAGGTCCGGATGATCCGGGGCGACGCCGAAGCCATTGGTCTTGACGCGGTGATCCGGCGGGCCGCCGCCACCGCCGCCAGCGGCCCGGCGGCCACCGCCTTTTTCGGCGCCCGTTCCGCCGCGGCCCGGCGGGCGCTGGTGGTGGACGTCGGCGGCACCACCACCGACATCACCCTCATCGAAGACGGCCGACCGGCGGTTTCGTCGGAAGGGAGCTGGATCGGTTCGTGGCGGACCCACATCGACGCGGTGGAAATGGATACCGTGGGCATCGGAGGCGACAGCCTGACGCTTCTCGACCGTTCGGGAACGTTGCGGATCGGTCCCCATCGGGCAACGCCGCTGGCGATGGCGCCGGAATGCCCGGATCCCGGTCGCTGGATCGGCCCGGAAGCCCGGGCGCGTTGCGTCTTCTTGGCGGACGAGAGGGGCGAAGCGGACGGCGCGGATTCGCCGATTCTCAACCTTCTGCGCCGGGAAAGAGCGGTTCCCGCCGCCGATTTGATGGCGCGGCTCCACCTTTCCGAGATCGGGATGGAACGGGAGCTGGAAGGGCTCGCCCGCCTTGGAACCGTTCGGATCTCCGGGTTCACGCCCACCGACGCCCTTCACGCCCTGGGGAAGCTGGACCTGGGGGATCGAAACCGGTCCATGGCCGCCGCCAAGGCGCTGGGCGCGCTTCGATCCCGGCCTCCGGAAGCCTTTTGCGAGGATGTGCTAAAGGAAACCCGGGTTCGGCTTCGGCGGGCGATTTTGAACGTGGCGTTTCGGAAACGAACCGGGAAGGGGCTGGACGCCTGTTTTCCGGAGAGCGGGGACGCCGGGATTTTGGCGGTTTCCTTCGCGCTGAAAATTCCCATCGTCGCGTTGGGCGCCGCCGCCCGGCTGTTGCTGCCCGAGGTGGCGGAAGAGCTGGGCGCCCACGTCATTTTTCCTTCCCATTACGAGGTCGGCAACGCGCTGGGGGCGGTCTGGATCGCCCTGGACGCGGGCCGGAAATGGAGCGCGTCATGACCCCGCTTGTTCCGCCGAAGGCGCACCGGCCGGCTTGTTTCGAGGCCGCGCTGGAAGTGGCCGCCGAAACGGAGGCGGCCGTCGTCGTTCACGCCTGGATTTTTGCCGGCGAACGGTGGATTCTTCATGCCTGGTGCGAAATCGACGGAGAGGTCGTCGATCTTACGCTGGGGCGTTCGTCGATTCCCCGGGACGCCTATTATTCGGCCATGGGAGTGGCCGAAGCGCGTTGCGTTCGATACGGCCGACTGGAATTTTTTGAAACCATGGCCCGTCATGGCCACGTCGGTCCCTTCCGGCGGGATTTCTTCTTCGCCGAGACTTCCGACGCGGACCCGCTTTCGCGGATCGATCCGGGAAAGGCTTCGGGAGGCGAATCCGCGCCCCGGCAATAATCGAAAGGGGGAAAAGCCAATGGTCGCCGAAAGACGCCCGCATGTTGTTCTCGTTTTCGCCGGCGCCGCCCTTCTGGCGCTTTTTGCATCCGGCTGCGGCCACTCTCCGGGTTCCGGGGCCGGGCCTTTTTCCGGCCTGATCGACTTCTATCGGGGACCCTTGAACCATCTGTCGGCGGTACGGTATGGGCTTTGCCCCATGTATCCGAGCTGTTCAAAATACGGCCTCCAGGCGCTGGCGAAGCACGGCGAGCCGATCGGCTGGGTCATGGCCTGCGACCGGCTCATGCGCTGCGGCCGGGACACGATTCATCGCGTTCCCAAAGTCCGCGTGGGGGGCGCGGTTCTGTTTTTCGATCCATTGGAAAACAACGATTTCTGGTGGGCGGCCTCCGATCCGGACCTTCCGCCGCCGCCGGAGGCGGGGGCCGCCTCTCCCTGGAACCCGGCGAGCGACGGCTGGGAGTATTTCCAACCGGGAAGAGAAGATATCGCTCTTGAAGATGGCGCCTGACGCCCCCATTTCTGCTTTGGCAAATTGCCGGGACGGCGGCGTTCCCCCCTTCCATTTCGTCGAGCAAATTTCCGAATTCATTCCGATTTTTTCCCGCGGGTGTGTTTTCCCGATCGTCCATCCTTTCATCCACCATCCGCCCTCCTACCCTTCCGTTTTATTTCGGCTTTGCCGATAATTGAAAAAAAATCAATTAAGTGACTTTGCTCCAAACCGACTTGGGCCCGCAGAAAGGTTTGGTCGCTTGTCCATGAATTGGAATTTATGGACGATTTCCTCCCCAAACCAAATTTCAGAGACGCTCGACCAATGATGGTTGACACCGGCTTTCGAGCGTATTATTGATAGATTTTTCCAATAAACGGATTGTGGAGCGATTGCGATGGAAGACGACCTCGTCTCCCCTTTTTGACGGTGCGCCCTTTCCAAGGGCCGCCGCACACCCACTTCGGAGGAAAGATGAAAGTTGCCTATGTTTTCAGCACATCCGGACGAACCGCCACCTACAAGCTGGGCGCCATGATTCTTCCCCAGATCGAGGACGGCAACCATGGCGCGGAGGTCGTGGCCATGTTCTTTTTCGACGACAACAACTTCATCCTCCGCAAAGGCGATCCCATCGGCGAACGGCTGGCGAAAATCGCGGCGGAGAAGGGGATTGGGCTGATTTCCTGTTCCCAATGCTCCATGGAGCGGTCCCTCGCCGAAGGCGACTGTGCCGGAGAGGGTTGCTGCACCTTCAATAAACCGGAGGCGGTCCATTGCGTTTCCGGCGTGACGTGCGGTTGCTGGCCGGATTTCTACAAGGCGTGCGAGGAAGCCGGGGTCGATCACATCGTTTCGCTGTGAAGCCGGGGCGGCAGGCCCAGGCGGACAATCGGGGGAATCGATCCGCCGCCTGGGGCCGGCCATGGTTCCGAGGTGAAGGCCATTTTGCTGTTCGATCGGAACAACCCGGTCCTTCGGAAGGGCCATTGCGCGTCGGAACGGCTGTCTCGCGCCGCGGAAGCGAAGGGAATCTCGGTATTCGCCTGCTCGCACTGCGATGAAGGTTCCGAAATGGAATGCGCCGGCGAGGTCTGCCGCACGGGCGGTTCGCCGGATCCCGACCATTGCGCTTCGGCGGTGCAATGCGGGTGCTGGGAGGCGTTTTATCGACAATGCGCGGTCGCGGAAGTGGACCATATCTTGAGTTTGTGACGAAGAATGATCGGCCCCGCCGCCGGGGTGGTTGGCGCGTGGCCGACGGCTCCGGCCGAGCGGAAGTTTTTCATCCATGCGGGAGGTTTTCATGAAGCATACGAAGAGCTGGAAGCGGTTTTTTTCCGTCGGGATTCTTGTGGTTTTGGCGTTGGCTTTTTCCGGCGCCGAAACGCCGGCGCGATCCGGCCCCCCTCTGCAGGTGGTCACGACCCTGTTTCCTTTGTACGACTGGACCCGTGACATCGGCGGAGATCGGGTGGAGGCGACGCTCTTGCTGCCGCCGGGAGTGGAATCCCACAGCTACGATCCCACCCCTCGGGACGTGGCCCGGATTCACGAATCCGATTTGTTCATCTACACCGGGAAATACATGGAGCCCTGGGTGGACGGATTGCTCCGGGGCATTCCCGACCCCCAATTCGACGTGGTGGACGCCAGCCGGGGAATCGACTTGACGGCGGAACGGGGCGAGGGGACGGATTCGGGCTTCGAATGGGGCGGCGTGTTCCAACTGGCCGCGGGGTCGTATGTTCTGGACTTGCGCCAAGGGCCGGACCCCTCCATGAAGCTGGTGGTGGTTCCGGCCGGCGGCGGAACCGCGTCCGCGCTGGAAGCGGCGGAGAATTCGGCGGAAGCCCGGCTTTCCGGGCCGGAAACGGCGCTGGCTTCCGGCGACGCCTTGCGACCCGGGGAGGCGCTCTACGTCCTGACGCTGACCGAGGCGAACCCCCGTTTTCGTCTGGCCATTTCCGAAGACGGACATTTCGCCTTTTTCATGGAACACGGCCCCGAGGAATTTCAGGCCCGGCTGCTGGACGGCGACCGGGAGGTCCGGCCGGTCGTTTCGGAATCCATGGCCGCCGGACATGGCCACGCGCACGGGCACGATCACGGCCATGGGCATGGGCATGATCACGGGCACGGCCATGGTCACGAGCACGGCCATGG
>CAYFVR010000019.1:26789-28963 GCA_964346545.1 uncultured Desulfobacterales bacterium
GCACGGCCATGGTCACGAGCACGGCCATGGCGGAAAGGACCCGCACATCTGGCTGGAATTCAACAACGCGGCCCGGATGGTGGACACCATCGCGGCGGCCCTGATCGCGCGGGACCCCGACGGCCGGGAACTCTACGCCAAGCGCGCGGACGCCTATAAAAAGCGTCTTCGAGACCTGGATTCCCGCTTTGAGGTCGGCTTGTCCGACTGCCGCCATCAGACCATCCTCTACGCCGGCCATTTCGCCTTCGGCTATTTCGCGCGGCGCTTCGGTCTGGACCATGTTTCGCCGTACAAGGGATTCGCGCCCAACAGCGAGCCCGGCCCCCGGCAAATCGCCGAGTTGACCGACCGAATGAAGAACGGCGGGTTCCGCCATATTTTCTACGAAGAGGGCGTCGAACCCAAAATCGCCCGGGTCGTCAGCCGCGAAACCGGCGCCGAAATGCTGCTTTTGCACGGCGCCCACAACCTGGGCCGGGACGAATTGGCGGAGGGCGCCACTTATCTGTCGATCATGGAAGACAATCTGGGCCGGCTGAGGCGGGGACTGGAATGTCGATGAACGTTCTGGAAGTGCGGGGTCTTTGCGCCCGGTATGGGGTCGTGGAGGTCCTCGTCGATGTGGAATTCGACCTGGTCGCCGGGGATTTTCTCGCAATGGCGGGCCCCAACGGCTCCGGGAAAAGCACCCTGGTCCAATGCATTTTGGGGCTCATCCCTCCCGCTCGGGGGCGGATTCATCTGTTTGGCCGTGATTCCGGGGCGTTTAAGGAGTGGTTTCGAGTCGGGTATGTTCCCCAGTTGTTCGGGAATCCGCACCCCGGGTTTCCCGCGACGGTGCGGGAAATCGTGGCGTCCGGGCGGCTGGCCGGGAAACGATTTCCCAAGCGGTTGAACGGCGAGGATCGGGTCGCCGTGGACCGGGTGCTGGACTTCATCGGCATTGGAAAGCTGGCGGGAAGGAGAATCGATCGGTTGTCGGGCGGGCAGCGGCAGCGGGTTTTCCTGGCCCGCGCCCTGGTGGGAAACCCGGAACTGTTGATCCTGGACGAGCCCACCGCGGCGCTGGACCCGTCCGCCCGCGCCGGCTTTTACGGGCTGTTGGAAGAAATCCATCGGGGAGGGAAACGCACCATTTTGATGGCGACCCACGACGGCGACGCCATCGCCTCCTTCGCCCGAACCCTGCTGCATCTGGATCGCCGGGTCCAATTTATCGGGAAGCCGTCGGATTATTACGACCGGTCCCGTTCGGCCCGTCGCGAAAAAGCGCCGGCGCCGGACGTGCCGGTTCCGGCGCTTTCCCGTCCGGCGGCGGCGTCATGACGTCCTGGGCGGAAACGCTTGCGGAGGCGGCGCAATACGGGTTCATGCAGCGGGCCGTGCTGGCCGGCACCTTCGTGGCCGTTTGCTGTTCCGTTTTGGGCGTGTTTCTGGTGCTTCGCCGCTTCGCGTTGATCGGGGACGGCCTGGGGCACTTCAGTTTCGGAGCCATCGGCCTCTGTCTCGCCTTGAATCTCCAACCGGTCCTTTTTTCCATTCCCCTGGTGCTCGTCGCGTCTTTCTGGCTTCTTCGTCTTTCGGAGCGGGCGCCGGTTGGCGGGGACGCGGCCGTCGGCCTGACGTCGGCCCTGGGGGTGGCGTCGGGCGTGATGCTGGCCAACGCGGGCGGCGGCTACAATGTGGATTTGTTCAGCTATCTTTTCGGAAATATTTTGGTGATTTCCCGAACGGAAGCCGGGCTGAGCGTCGCCCTTTCCCTGGCGGTGACGGCGATGGTGGTCCTGTTCTACCACGACCTGTTCGCAACCGCCTTCGAGGACCGCGCCGCCCGGGTGCTGGGCGCTCCCGCGGAACGGATCAACACGCTGCTGGCCCTGTGCGCGGGACTGACCGTGGTGCTGAGCATTCGGGTGGTGGGGGTTATGCTGGTTTCCAGCCTGATCATCTTTCCGGCGGTTTCCGCGCTGCGGATCGCGCCCGGCTTTGCGGGGGCGCTTCTGATCGCGGCGGGATTTTCGGTGGTTTCGGTCTGGTGCGGCATCGCCTTGTCCTATCTGGCCGATCTGCCCACGGGCGCCACCATCGTGTTTTTCAATTTCGGCTGTTTCCTGCTAGCCTCTTTGGCGGCCCGCATGAAATCCACATGAGGCCCGCCCGAGACCCGCCCG
>CAYFVR010000020.1:0-1726 GCA_964346545.1 uncultured Desulfobacterales bacterium
ATGCGAGGTTTCGAAAAATCTGGTTTTTGAGTAGTTTTTCATAAAGCCGGATTTCCATGCTTTCCCTTTTTCCCGTGATGGGTGTAAAATCGAATAGGTTTTTGACGGGGTTCCAGTAGATTCGGAAATCCAACGGGAGAACAACGGAGCGGGCTCGAACGGGTGATCGGAGCGCCAACCGAGAAGGGAGAACGCCCATGGCCGAACCCAAATCCCGGATTCATCGGATTTCGTGGATTTCACTGGCGGCGCTTTTGTTTTGGCCGGGGCTTTCCACCGCGACGGCGGCGGAGCCGGATCGGGCGCTGGTGCTTCATTCGTACCACCAAGGATTTGAATGGACCGATTCGCTCCAGGCGGGCATTCAAAAGGCCGTCGCGGAAAACGGTCGTGCCGTGGAGTTTTCCGTGGAATACATCGACGCCAAGCGGCATCCCGGCGAAATCCTCTTCCAAGATTTGGCCGAACTGTTCGCCCACAAATACGAGCGTCGGCGGCCGAAAGTGATTCTTTCCTGCGACGACGACGCCTTGAACTTCCTTTTCGCCTATCGGGATCGGTTGTTTCCCGGCGTGCCGGTGGTGTTTTGCGGACTCAACGTGGAAGACTACGACCCCGCCATTCTGGAGGGGCGGAGCGGCTACACCGGCGTGGTGGAAAAGCTGGACTTGGCGTCCACCATCGCGCTGATTCCCCGGGTGCAGCCGGAGGTGAGCCGGGTCGCCTTCGTCCACGACCGGACCACGTCCGGTTTGACCGACCGGCGAACCGTGGAAGAATTGTCCGCCGAATTCGCCGATCGGCTCACGTTCGTTTTCCCCGATCGGGACCCGGCGGCCCCATCGCGATTCGGGATGGGCAATCCCGGCGAACTCGGCGAGCGGGAACTTCTTGCCTATCTTCAGACGCTGAAAGGGGACACCGCCGTTTTCTTCCTGGGCTTTTTCCGCGACCGGTTCGACACTCCGCTGGCCCAGGAGGTGATTCTTCCCAAAATATCGTTAGCCGCGCCCGTCCCGGTCTATGCCCATGCGGAATCCTATCTGGGCGACGGAATTTTCGGCGGGAAGCTCCTGAGCGCCGAAGTTCACGGCGCGGCCGCCGCGCGGAAGGCTCTGCGCATTTTGGGCGGCGAACTGGTTTCGGAGATACCCGTCAGCGTGGAAAGCTCCAACCGCTTCATGTTCGATGATCGGGTGCGAAGGCGGTTCCGGATTCCCCAACAGCGGCTGCCCGAAAACGCCATTCTTCTTCATGCCCCCGGTTCCTTTTTGGAGCGCCACCGCGTGGCGATCGGCTGGAGCCTGGTGGCCGGCCTCCTGGTTTACCTTTTCTTTCTGATCCTGTTTTTCAACATGTCCCGTCGGCTGCGGGCGGAGGCCCGGGCCGCCGCCAGCGAACGGAAATACCGGTTGCTGGCGGACCATTCCGCCGACGTGATCTGGACCATGGACGCCGAACAACGGCTGACCTATGTGAGTCCGTCCATTGAAAAGCTTTCCGGATATACGTCCGAGGAATTTCTGAACCTTTCCTTCGATCAATGGATGACGCCCCAAACCTTGGAATCGGCTCGGCGCCGAATCGCGGAACGCCGGGAAAACTGGGACGAAGTCTACCGTTCCGAACAGGAGATGATCCGAAAGGACGGTTCCGTCGTCTGGACCGAAGTCTTGGCCAGGGGACTCCGGGACGAGCGCGGACGCCCCTCCGAGCTGGTCGGTTC
>CAYFVR010000020.1:1826-27889 GCA_964346545.1 uncultured Desulfobacterales bacterium
GACATTACCGACCGCAAACGGCGGGAAGAAAAGAAACGCCAAGCGGCCCGCCGGCGAGAGATCGCCCGCCGCCATCAGAGTCTTTCCACCATGGCGGGCGCGGTGGCGCATAATTTCAACAATCTGCTGATGGTTGTTTTGGGAAACCTGGACATCGTCCTTTCCGAAACCTCCCAATTCGACCCGGCCCGGGAGGTGATCGAGGCGGCCCATGAATCGGCCATGCGGGCCGCCGGGCTCAGCCGGTTGATGCTGCTCTACGTGGGACAGGGGCAGGATGAAAACGAGACCTTTTGTCTGCTGGAAATGATCCGGGAACAGGCGTGGGGCCTTCGAGAGTTGTCGCCCGACCGCATCCGCCTGTTCTTTCCCGCCGACCGCGAGGAGGAGCCCTGCTGGATTCGCGGGGACCGGGGGCGGCTGGCCGAGGCTCTCCGGAATCTGGTGGTCAATGCCGCGGAGGCCATGGGAGAATCCTCCGGGGAACTGGCCATCGGGCTGGAGCGACGGTTTTTGACGGCAATGGATTTGGAGGATAATTACGGATTGGAATCGCCCCCCGGGGGTTGGTTCGTCGGCTTGAGCGTCAACGATACCGGCGGCGGCATGAGCGAGGAAACTCGCCGGCGACTGTTCGAGCCCTACTACACGACGAAATTCACCGGCCGTGGGCTGGGGCTCGCGGTGGTGTTGGGCATTGTCCGCGGCCATGGGGGCGCCATCCAGGTTCAAAGCGCGGAGGGGGCGGGGAGCCGGATCACGCTGTTTTTTCCCGAAGCGGAGGCGAGCGGGGGGTCGGAAAGCGCCGGAACCGGTTCGTCGGTAGAACGCCGTCCGACCGAACCCAATCCGGCGACGCCGCTTTGGGATGGAAAAGAGGGAGGAAAGAGGGGATGAAAACCATGAAGCGGAAAGAAGGCCCGAAAAACGGCCGGAAGGCGGAGTCCGACGCCGGCGGACATGGCGGGGCGTCGTCGTTCGGCGCGTCTTCGGAAGCCGGCGGCCCTTCGGACGGAATGGGGGGCGAAGGAGGCGTCGGCGGGAAAAGCCGTCCGCGGGACGAGGAACTCCGACGGCTCGCGGAGCAATACGCCGTCCTCGTCCGCACCACCAACGACGGCTTTCTCCGGCTGGACCCGGATGGCCGGCTGCTGGAGGTGAACGACGCCTACTGCCGCATGAGCGGCTACCGAGCGGACGAATTGCTTTCCATGACGTTGATGGAGCTGGAGGCGGCGGAAACGGAGGAAGAAGTTGCCCGGCATATCCGGTTCGTGATGTCCAAGGGGACCGACCAGTTCGAAACCCGGCACAGAACCCGGGACGGCCGGATCATCGACGTGGAGGTGAGCACCACCTTCTGGGCGGAAGGCGGCCAGTTCATCAGCTTCGTTCGGGACGTCACCGCCCGAAAAAACGCGGAGGCCCGGTTGCGGGAGAGCGAAGAGCGGTACCGGGCCTACGTGGACCGGTCGCCCATGGCCCTGCTCATTGCCGACGCCGACGGCCGCTACGTGGACGTGAACGCGGCCGCCTCGGATTTGCTGGGCTATTCCCGGGAGGAGCTTCTGGGGATGCATCTTCAACAGGTTTTGTACGCCGAGCCGGGGGCGATTCCCCAAACCGATTTCGAGCGGTTGAAACGGGACGGATTTCTGCGGGCCGAAAAGCGCTTCCGCCGAAAAAGCGGCGATCCCGTGGACGTTCACATGGAGGCGGTGCCGGTGGGGAACGACCGGTTCATGGCCTTTTGCTCCGACATTTCGGAGCAAAAGCGGGCCGAACGGGCGTTGAAAAAAAGCGAGGAGCGGGTCCGAAAAAAGCTGGACGCCATTTTGTCCCCCGAGGGCGACCTGGGCGATCTGGCCCTGGCCGACGTGCTGGACGTGGAGGCGGTGCAGGCCCTCATGGACGACTTTTACCGATTGACCGGGATCGGCGTCGGCATTATCGACCTTTCCGGCGCGGTGCTGGTGGCCACCGGCTGGCAGGACATCTGCACCAAATTCCATCGGGTTCATCCGGAGACCGCCGCCAACTGCCGGGACAGCGATCTGGCGTTTTCCAAAGGCATCGAGCCCGATTCCTTCGAGCTGTACCGGTGCAAAAACCAGATGTGGGACATGGCCACGCCGATCCAGGTGGGCGGCCGTCATCTGGGCAATCTGTTTCTGGGCCAGTTTTTCTTCGACGACGAGGCGCCGGACGTCGAGGCGTTCCGGGCGCAGGCCCGCCGATACGGCTTCGACGAGGCCGCCTACCTGGAGGCCCTGTCCCGGGTTCCCCGCTGGTCCCGGGAAAAGGTGGAGGCGGTCATGACCTTTTACGCCCGGTTCGCCGGGATGATTTCCACCCTGGGCCACGGCAACGTGCGGCTGGCGCGAACGGTGTCGGAGCGGGATCGGCTGCTGAAGGAACTTCGCGACAGCGAGGCCAAGTCCCGGGCCATTCTGGACAACGTGGACATCGGCATCGCGCTGATCAGTCCCGATTTTCGAATCCTGGAGGCCAACCGGCGGATGCGGGAATGGTTTCCCCATGTCGCCGCGGAAACCGAGCCGACCTGTTTCCGCGTCTTTCTGCGGGCGGCCGGCGACGCACCCTGCGAACCCTGTCCATTGCGTCGCGCCATGGTCGATGAACGGGTTCAGCGGGAAGAGATGACCCTGCCCTCGGAGAACGGCGACCGCCAATTTCGGGTGGTGGCCTCCCCCATCCTGGACGACGCGGGGGAGGTGAGCGCCGCCATCGAAATGATGGAGGACGTCACGGATCGGCTCAGTCTGGAGCGGCAGTTTCGCCAGGCCCAGAAAATGGAGGCCATCGGACAGCTCACCGGCGGCGTGGCCCACGATTTCAACAACCTGCTCCAAGTCATCAACGGCGGCGCCGATCTGGCCATGGAGGACATCTCCCCGGGCCATCCCGCCCGGGAATCGCTGGCGGAAGTGATCGCGGCCGGGGAACGGGCGGCCCGGCTGGTTTCCCAACTGCTGCTCTTCAGCCGGCGACAGGTGATGCGGCCGGAGCCCGTGGAATTGAACACGGTGGTGGACGATCTGCTGAAAATGCTGAAGCGGGTCATCGGCGAGCACATCCGGATTCACTGGCTGCCGGGACCCGAGGCGGGCCGGGTGTTCGGCGACCGGGGAATGATGGAACAGGTGCTGATGAATCTTTGCGTCAACGCCCGGGACGCCATGCCCGAGGGCGGCGTGCTGACCATCGAGACTCGGGACATGGAGATCGACGAGGAGTATTGCGCCCACCACATCTGGGCCAAGCCCGGTCGGTACGTCCGGATCGCCGTCACCGACACCGGGTGCGGCATGAATCGGGAAACCCTGGACCGGGTGTTCGAGCCGTTTTTCACCACCAAGGGGGCGGGAAAGGGGACCGGCCTGGGACTGGCCACGGTTTACGGCATCGTCAAGCAGCACGGCGGAATGGTTTCCGCCTACAGCGAACCGGGGGCGGGCACCAGCTTCAAGGTCTATCTGCCCATAAGCGAAGGCGGCGAATCGGCGGAAGCCCCGCGCCCTCGGCCGGCGGGCGGCGGCACGGAAACCATCCTGGTGGCCGAGGACGATCCGGGCGTCCGCAAGCTGACCCGGGACATCCTGGAACGGAGGGGCTACACGGTATGGGAAGCCGCCAACGGCGTGGAAGCGGTGGAACGGTTCCGCGCCGCCCCGGATTCGGTGGACATGGCGATTTTGGACGTGATGATGCCGCAAATGGGCGGCCGGAAGGCTCTGGAACAAATGCGGGCGATTCGGCCCGGGCTGAAGGCGCTGTTCGCGAGCGGATACAGCGAAAACGCGGTCCACACGAATTATATTCTGGATGCCGGGTTGACCCTGATCCAGAAACCCTTTTCCCCCGCCGACCTGCTGCGGGCGGTGCGGCGGGTGCTGGACGAGGCGGAAAAGGCCGGGGCCGGTTGAGTCCAACCCCCCCTTTTTTTCCGGCGGCCGGGAAGGGGGGGCGAGGAGGAAGGTCGCCTTTCTTGCGCCATCCCGACCGAAGGAGAAGAACATCGGGCAGTCTCAAAACCGGGCTCTTCCCAAAATGCGGATCGCCGAACAAAATTTCGGTGTCACAAAGGAAAAATTATAACTTGCTGTAGAGAAAGGCGAATTCATTTTGATTTTTGAGAGATTGGTCTGAATCGGTGGGAATTCCTCTTTACAAGTCACCGATTAAAAGATAAATCTTCTCCCTTCATAACGGAAACGGCTGACGTTCATTGGGAAAAATCTGAACGGACAGGGAGAAAGGAAATATGGTCGATCCAAGCAGCTGGGATTGGGAAGAAGGCCGGAAGGCGATCAGCGACGTCGCCGCCTGGCGAAACGAATTCGAATGGGTCGAGGAACTCCAGGCCAGCCCCGACGGCGAAAAAGTTGCGGCCGTCGTGAAAACCGGCGAAATGGAGTTCAGCGTGTGCGAAAACGGCGCCGCCTGGGAAGAGACCTTCGACAAGGTCTGGTATCTTCGCTACGCCCCCGACGGCCGACTGACCGGGATCGTGGCCGACACCGCCGAATGGACGCTGGCGGTGGACGGCGAAGCCTGGGAAAACCGGTTCGACTTTTTCTGGGACACGCGCTTCGGCGCCGGCGGCGGCGGACAAATTATGGGACTCGGCCAGAGCGGCGGCGAGTACCAGGTGGTGGTGGACGGGGAGCCCTGGGAGAACGCGTTCGCCAACATGACGGGGCTGACCCTGCCGCCCGCCGGGAACCGCGCCGCCGTGGTGGTGCAGACGGTCCCCTTCGGCCAGGCGGAAATTTATAAATACCAGGACGGCTGCTACAGCGTGGCGGTGGACGGCGAAGTCTGGGGCATGAATTTCGTCAACGTGTGGAAGCCGGTTTTCAGCGCCGACGGCGCCCACGTGGCCGCCCAGGTGCGCACGACCCTGTACGACTATACCATCGTGGTGGACGGCGAACCCTGGAAGGAACTTTTCCCGTCGATCTGGCGGCCCCGCTTCTCCCCCAAGGACGGGTCGGTGACCGCGCCGGTGAAAATCCCCGGCGGCTGGACCCTGGCCCGGGACGGACGGCTTTTCTGGGACGGCAAATTCGTTCAGCTCTGGCACCATCGGTACAGCCCGGACGGCGACCGCGTCGCCGCCATCGTGGCCCCCAAATTCGGCCGATGGACCGTGGCCGTGGACGGCGCGCCCTGGAAAACCACCTTCGGCGACCTGGTGACCGACCTGACGATGAGCCCCGACGGTCGCCGGGCGGCCTGCGTGGCCAAGGACCAGGAAAAATGGACCGTGGCCGTGGACGGCGAGGCTTGGGAGGGCGACTACGCCATGGCCTTTCCGCCGGTGTTCAGCCCGGACGGCCGGCATGTGGCGGCCCGGATGGAGCGCGCCGGCCGACGGTACGGGATCGTGGTGGACGGCAAGCCGCTGAAAATCGAATACAAGGAGCTGTTCGATCCGGTCTTCAGCCCCGACGGCGCGAAGCTGATGGTGCGCGGCATGGAAGCCGGCGGCGATCAATTCATCCGCCGGGTGATTTCCCTGAACGATATTCTGGGCTAACCCCACGGGAGGCGAAATGCATACTCTTCACAATCTGGTCGCCGGCCCCCTGGCCTGGCTGGCGTTCCTGATTTTCATCGGCGGCAGCATTTACAAACTGGCGACCATGGCCCGGGAGGCCAAGCAAAAAGACCCCTTGGTCTACGAATACTGGAGCACCACCCACGCCGTGTTGTCCATGCTTCACTGGCTGACCCCCTTCGGCAGCCGCAACTGGCGCATCAACCCGGTGTTGACGATCGTCACATTTTCGTTTCACGTCTGTCTCGTCCTGGTGCCCATCTTCGCCTTCGCCCATATCGTGCTGTGGAAGGAAGCCTTCGACGTCTCCTGGATGGCGCTGCCCGAGGGGCTGACCGACCTCATGACGATGGTGGTCATTTTCGGCTGCGTCTACTTCCTGGTCCGTCGGCTCACCAAGCCGGACGTCAAGTATTTGACGTCCCGCTCCGATTTCATCATTCTGGCCATCGTGGGGCTGCCGTTTCTCACCGGCTACTGGGCCTCCCAGGGCTGGTTCGCCTACAAGCTGGTCTACATTCTGCATATGCTGACGGGCGAAATCATGCTGGCGGCCATTCCGTTCACCCGGCTGGCCCATGCGCTCTACTTTCCCTTTACCCGCGGCTACATCGGCTCCGAGTTCGGCGCCGTGCGCCACGCGCGGGACTGGTAACCGACCCAACCCCGTGCGCGTCGCTTCCCCCGGGGAACGCGCCGCCCACGACATTCATCACGGGAGACAATCATGGCGGAACCTGCCTCCAAAATTGAAGAAGGCCGAAGGAAGATCGAAGACGTCGGTCTGGACGAGGGCGTCGCGCGGCTCACGCCGGATCGCATCGCCGAAGTGGTCAACGAGGTGCTGGACAAGGAAACCGGCGCCAAGCTCAAGGCCTACGTGCAGACCTGCGTTCACTGCGGCATGTGCTCCGAAGCCTGCCACTACTACCTGTCCAACGACGAAAACCCCATCTATTCCCCGGCCGGCAAGGTCAAGCAGACCATTTGGGAGCTGCTGGACAAAAAAGGCCGGGTGAGTCCGGAGTTCATCCGGCAGGCGGCCGAGGTGGCCTACACCGAGTGCAACCTCTGCCGGCGTTGCGCCATGTACTGCCCCTTCGGCATCGACGTGGCCTACCTGATGTTGACCATGCGGCGCATTTGCCACAGGCTGGGCGTCACGCCCCAGTACATCCAGGACACGGCCCACAGCCACGCGGCCACCCTGAACCAGATGTGGGTGAAGGACGACGAGTGGGTGGACACCCTTTTCTGGCAGGAGGAGGAGGCCCAGGCGGAGGTGGAAACCCTCCGCATTCCCGTCGATAAAGAGGGCGCCGACGTGATGTACTCGGTGATCGGGCCCGAGCCCAAGTTCCGGGCCCAGCTCATCTACCAGGCCGCCGTCATCATGGAGGCCGCCGGGGTCAACTGGACCATGCCGGCCACGCCGGGCTGGGACAACAGCGACATGGCCATGTACACCGGCGACACCGAGCTGATGGCCCGGCTGAAAAAGGAGCATTTCGAGGCCGCGGAACGGCTCAAGGTGAAGCGGATCGTCATGGGCGAATGCGGCCACGCCTTTCGGTCGGTCTACGACATGGGCAACCGGGCCCTGGCTTGGCGGATGCCGCCCCTGCCCATCGTCCACGCCCTGGAATTTTACTACGAGCTGTTCAAGGAAGGCCGGATCAAGATCGTCAAGAAGCTGGACCGACCGGTGACCTTCCACGATCCCTGCAACGTGGTGCGCGGCCGGGGCCTGCACGACATGGCTCGCTACGTGGTGGGCCAAACCTGCGAAACCCTCATCGAAATGACCCCCAACCGGGAGCACAACTACTGCTGCTGCGCCGGCGGCGGCGTCATCAACTGCGGCCCCCCGTTTCGAGACAAGCGGGTGGCCAGCAACCGGGTCAAGGCCGACCAGCTCCGCCGGGTCAAGGAGAAGGGCGTGGAGGTGGTGGTCGCCCCCTGCCACAACTGCCACGGCGGCCTGGAAGACATCATCCATGGCTACCATCTGGACCTGGAACTCAAGTTTCTGGGCGACATCATCTACGAGACCATGGAGAAACCGGAGTAAATCTTCGACCCCCGCGCCCGCCGCGCCGGCGGGCCGGGGTTCGCCAAGGAGGATATTGCGCATGAAAATCCGACCCCTTCTGGCCGCGGGCGCCGTCGTCGCGGCGCTGGTCGCGCTCACCGCCATCGCCGGCTTCGGCCAGGGCGACATCCAATTCGTGCGGGACAGCGCCTTCGGCGTTCGGGCCCGTCCGGCCGTGCCCTTCGCCCACGACGAGCACAACGCCAAGGCCGAACTCGACGACTGCACCCTCTGTCACCACGTCATCATCGACGGCGTGAAATCGGAGTTTGAATCCTCCGAGAACATGGAATGTTCCGAGTGCCACATGGCCGACGGAAAGGACCGGATGGATCTGATGAACGCCTACCACCGGAATTGCAAGGGCTGCCACGAGGAGGAAAAGGCCGGTCCGGTCACCTGCGGCGAATGCCACGCCGGCGGCTTCGGCGCGGCCTCCTGACCGGATTCGGACGTTTTCTCCGGCCTCGATCCGTGATATCCGGACAATCGATAATACCGGACAATCGATAATAATGGATGCGGAAGGCGGCCAACGGTCGCCTTCCTTCGCGCGGATCGAAACAAGGAGGAACCCATGAACGCGCCCCGGGGAAACACCCACAGCAAATTGATGGGCTACCTGTTGTGGATTTTCGGATTCACCGGCGCCCACCGGTTTTATTTTGGCCGTCCCATTTCCGGCACCATCTACTTTTTCACTTTGGGGCTGCTGCTGATCGGCTGGATCGTCGATCTTTTCCTGATTCCCGGAATGGACCGGGAGGCCGACATCCGGTTCAGCGAGGGGCCGGTGGATTACAATCTGGCCTGGCTGCTGCTCACCTTTCTGGGGCTGCTGGGGATTCACCGGATGTACATGGGAAAATGGCCGACCGGTTTGCTTTATCTGGTCTCCGGCGGTCTGTTCGGCATCGGGTACATTTACGATTACTGGACCCTGAACGATCAAATCCACCTCATCAACCGCGCGGGGTGAGCCCCGACGCCCTTTGGAAAGTGAGGTCCGCAATGGCGAAAAAGATCCTGGTCATCGACGACGATCCGATGGTGGTCAAATATCTGACCAGTCTCCTGGAGGACAACGGCTACGAAACCGTTACGGCGGGGAATGGAAAACAGGCCCTGGAGGTCATGAAAAACGAAAAGCCGGACCTGGTGACCCTCGACCTGGAGATGCCGGAGGAGTGGGGCACCCGCTTTTATCGAAAATTCAAGCAGGACCCCGACCTGAAGGAAACGCCGGTGATCGTGATTAGCGGCATGCCTTCGCGCCATCTTTCGGTTCGGGACGCGGTTGGATATCTCAGCAAGCCCTTCGATCCGGAAAAGGTGATCGGCCTGGTGAACGAAACCCTGAAGTAAACGGTTTCCCGCCTCTCTTCGGGATTTCCCCCGCCTTTTTCCCCCTCGCGTACCCCGCGCGGGTTCGCCGGGGTAGGGTGGTTTCGCGCCGGACTACAGTATCGACTGTAGTCCGGCGATTTTTTTGGGCGCCCACGTCCGCGGGTCGCTCCCCCAAGAGGTCGTTTCGGCCTTTCGCCCGCAGTCCCATTTTCCGAATTCCCTCCCTTTTTCGGCCCGATTCGCTCCCGGTTTCCGCAGGCCCCCTTCCGAATGATTCCCAAGGCCCTCGGTCTCGGCAACGGCTTGATTTCCGGACATGAAAATCTCCCGACGGCGTTTGCGTTTCGGAAGGCCCCGCCCTCCGGAACGGCCGCCGGGTCTTTCTTCTCAAAAGGTTCCGCCACGCGGCGCCCCCGCTTCGAAATCGCGGCCGGGCGCGTCCGTTTTCCTCGGAGGGCGGCGGTAGGTCCGGGCGAAATCCGGCTCAAAATCCTTGGCGACGGCGTTCCCGGGCCAAAATAGGGTCCGATGTCCCGAGAATTACAGACTCGACCGTATTTACTCCCCATGCCCGTTTTTGTAAGACATTCCAAACTGAAATTGGATTCCTGGTTAATCATTTGACGGCTAAGGATGCAGATTATGGTCAAGGGAGCGATCAAGTACCGATGGATTGGCGTCCTCACGGCGGTGTTTCTGGGGCTGATGTATCTCCTCGGAGGACGTGGGCTGGAGGCGATGTCGCCCGAGCAGGCGGAAGAGGGGCGGGCGGATATTATCGCGATCAATTCGTTGAAGGCGTTTGGAAATCTCACCAAGCCCGAAGTGATTTTCCTTCACGACGCCCACACCGAGGCGCTGGAGAAGCTGGACAAGGACTGTTCCGCCTGCCACCTGCCCAAAAGCGCCGAGGTCAAAGGGACCTTCACCGAGGCGGTGGAGAGGATCGATCCCCTGTCGCCCAAGTTCAAGCGGCTGGAGGATACCGCCCGTCGGGAGGTGATGGACGTCTATCACACCTTTTGCACCGGCTGCCATCTGGAGATGCAGGAAAAAGAACAGGAAACCGGTCCCATTACCTGCGGCGGATGCCACCAGGAGACCCGGCCGGAATCGAATTGGAAGGAGATCGGCATGGACCGATCCCTTCATGCCCGGCACACCAAGTCCGAGGCCGTCGTCGTCTCCAAGGTTGCCGACGGCGCCGAGTTCGCGGAGCAAAACGTCTCCGAAGACAAGCAAAATTGCCAAGTTTGCCACCACGCCTACGACGAGGAAAAGGAAAAGCTTTTCTACGACAAGGGCAAGGAAGGCACCTGCCGCTACTGCCACAAGGATGAAAAAGAGGAGAACCGCATCTCCTTCCGGGAAGCGGCGCACCTGGATTGCATCAGCTGTCATCGGGCCGTCAAGGCCAAAAACGAAATGGCCGGCCCCGTCAACTGCGCCGGCTGTCACGGCCCCGAGGGCCAGGCCAAAATCGAAAAGCTGCTGCCCGAGGAAATTCCCCGGATGAAGCGCAACCAGCCCGACGCCACGCTGGTGAGCACCGGCGCCAAAAAGCCGCTGTTGGAAGATCAGCTCCCGGACGTTCGGATGAGCGGGGTGGCCTTCAACCACAAAGACCACGAAATGGCCAACGACACCTGCCGGGTCTGCCACCACGCCGGCATGGAAAAGTGCAGCGGCTGCCACACCCTGGGCGGCGACGAAAAAGGCGATTTCGTCACCCTGGAACAGGCCCACCATCTGGTCCAAAGCGAGCAGAGCTGCATCGGCTGCCACCGCGCCGAAACCGAAGATCCCAACTGCGCGGGCTGCCATTATTTCATGTCGCCCACCCGGAAAAGGGACGAGGCCACCTGCCTGCAATGCCATGAACCGCTGGACGCGGACATGAAAGACGCCATCGCCGAGGCCGAGGCCCGGGAGGATGGCGACGAAGCGTTGCAAAAACTGGCCAAGAAGATGATCGAAAATCGGACCTACGTGACCGAGACCTACCCCGAAAAAGAGGTCCCCGAGAAGGTCGTGATCAAGATACTGGAGGACGAATACGAGGCGGTGGAACTGCCGCACCGGAAAATCCTCGACAAGCTGATGGCCAATATCGAGGACAACAAGTTGGCGACCTACTACCACGCCGACAAGGGAACCATTTGTCAGGGCTGCCATCACAACAGCCCCGCGTCGGTCAAACCGCCCAAATGCGTCACCTGCCACGCCAAGCCGTTCGACGAAAAGAACATGAACCGGCCCGGCCTGCTGGCGGCGTACCACCAGCAGTGCATGACCTGCCACGAGCAGATGAATCTCGAAAAGCCGAAGGGCTGCATCGGCTGCCACAAGAAAAAGCAATGAGCCGCCCCGGCCCCGTCCGCGGACGGGGCCGGTCCCATTATCGGTGACGCCGTCTCCCTCCGTCCCGACGGCCCGGCCCGCAAAACGGCCGATCCTCGGGGTCCTTTCCCTGCCGGGAGATGCTGAAAGCCAAAGAAAAACGATATCGAGGGTGAATTATGTCCGTATCGCGAAGAAGATTTCTGGCCTGGATGGGGGGTGCGAGCGTGGGCGCCGCAGTCGGAAAGCGCGCCTATGCCGGCTCGCAGAAGAGTTTCGAGGGATATCCCGAAAGCAAGGGCGTGCTCCACGATCTGGTCCGTTGCGTCGGTTGCCGGAAGTGCGAGGCGGGCTGCAACAAGGTCAACCACCTGCCCGCTCCCGAGAAACCGTTCGACGACCTGTCGGTGCTGGAGGAAAAGCGCCGGACCCACGCCGACACCTATACGGTGGTGAACAAATACGACGTGACCGGCCGAGAAAAGCCGGTGTTCCTCAAACGGCAGTGCAACCACTGCAAGGAGCCGGCCTGCGCCTCGGCCTGTTTCGTCCAAGCCTTTAAAAAGACCCCCGAGGGCGCGGTCACGTACGACGAAACGGTCTGCGTCGGCTGCCGCTATTGCATGGTGGCCTGTCCGTTCGACGTGCCGACCTACGAGTACGAAAAGCTGCTGACGCCTCGGATCATGAAGTGCACCATGTGCCATCCGCTGATCACCTCCGGCGAGCGGGACATCCCCGGCTGCGTGGAGGCCTGCCCCGTGGAGGCGCTGACCTACGGCGAGCGGGACGATTTGATCAAGATCGCCCGGGATCGCATCCGCAAGTATCCGGAACTCTATGCCGACCACATCTACGGCGAGCATGAAATGGGCGGAACCAACTGGCTCTACGTCGGCGGCGTTCCCTTCGACGAGGTGGGGATGCGGACCGATTTGGGCAACACGCCCGCGCCCAAGCTGACCTCGGGCGCCCTGGCCATGGTGCCGGCCGTGGTCGCCCTCTGGCCGGTGCTGCTCACCGGCGTCTGGGCCATCAATCAACGCAAGGAAAAGATCGCCGAGGAGGAACGCGAAGAGGCGGTGGGCGAGGCGGTGGACCGGACCCGGACGGAGGCCGAGGAAAAACTGGCCCAGGCCCTGGAAAAAGCGGAAAAAGACAAGGAGGCCGCCGTCGAGCGGGAAGTGAAAAAAGCCCTGGAGGAGGCGGCCCGGGCTTCCGCCCCCGACGCGGAAGACGAGAAGGAGGAGGAATAATGGCCAACGAAGCCGCTACCGCCAAAAAATCATTTTTCCCGCCGGATCGGTCGTTTTACACGCCCTTCAACCTCGTCTGCGGAATCATTTTGCTCCTCGGACTGGGGCTGACCATTCTGCGGTTCACCGGCGGGCTCGCCGCCGTGACCAACCTGGACGACAATTACGGCTGGGGCCTCTGGATCGGTTTCGACCTGATGGCCGGCGTCGCCCTGGCCGCCGGGGGATACACCACCTCCGCCGCGGTCTACCTCTTCGGGCTCAAGCGTTTCCATTCGGCCGTTCGCCCGGCGATTCTCACCGCCTTTCTCGGCTACGCCCTGGTGGTCGTCTCCCTGACCTACGACGTGGGCCGACCCTGGCGGCTGCCCTATCCCTTTCTGGTGCAGCGCGGCACCACCTCGTTGCTCTTCGAAGTGGCCGCCTGCGTGGCCCTTTACCTGACGGTGCTCTTCCTGGAATACTCCGTCGCGGCCTGGGAATGGCTGGGGCTCAAACGGGTTCGGGAGATCATTCACCGGCTCACCCTGATTCTCACCATCTTCGGCGTGGTGCTTTCCACCCTGCACCAGTCCTCCCTGGGGGCGCTCTTCCTCATCGCGCCGGGCAAGCTCCATCCGCTCTGGTATTCCAGCTACCTGCCGGTCTTCTTTTTCGTGTCCAGTATTTTCGCCGGGCTTTCCATGGTGATTTTCGAAGGCGGCTTGTCCCACAAATTTTGTCACGGCATAATGGACGAAGAGCACCAGAAAAACCACGACACGGTCACCATCGGTTTCGCCAAGGGCGCCAGCTTCGTGATGGCCGGCTACCTGATCCTGAAGGTGATCGGCATCGCCCTGGACAACAACTGGCACTACCTGGCCACCGGCTACGGCCTCTGGTTCCTGGTGGAAACCGTGGGATTCGTCGCCTTGCCCTGCTTCCTGTACGCGGTGGGCTACCGGGAGAAGAACACGAAGCTGATCCAGCGCACCTCCGTCGCCGTGGTGATCGGAATTATCCTGAACCGGGCCAACGTCTGTCTGATCGCGTTCAACTACTATCTCCCGCTGGAAGACCGGTACATCCCGCACTGGGGCGAGATCGGGCTGACCCTGTTCATGCTGACGGCGGGTCTGCTCGTCTTCCGGTTCATCGTCACCCGGATGCCCATTTTCCACGAACATCCCGAATATCGGGAATCCCACTAGTCCGGTCCACTGGTCTGGCAAGGAGAGCGAGATGGAATTTCATACCCTGCACGACTTTATGATCTACAGCAAAGGCGTCACCTACGTGTTGATGGTGGTGGCCCTCATCGCGATCACGGCGTTCTGGCGGTTTTTGACCGACCGGGACAAAGATTGATAAGGAGAAGGTTATGTATCAGTTCGTAACCGGCCCGCTGGCCTGGATTTCCTTCACCATCTTTTTCGTCGGAATCGTCGTCCGGGCCGTGATGTATTTTCGCGGGCTGGACTGGCAGATGGACCGCGTGGCCTATCGCGCCCAAATGGGCGACGGCGTGCGCGGGGCTCTCCGCTCCATCTTCCGCTGGATTCTGCCCTACGGCACTTTCAGTTGGCGCTTTTACCCGGTGTTCACCTTTTTCGTCTTCCTGTTCCACATCGGCCTGCTGGGCGTGGCGCTTTTCTACGAAGGCCACAATATTTTGATGATGGAGCGGCTGGGATTCCGCCTGCCCTCCATGCCCAACCTCCTGGCCGATATGCTGACCATCGGCGTAATGGTCGCCGCGGTCTTCATCATCCTGCGCCGGATCGCCCTGCCCGAGGTGCGGATTTTGACCACCGCCTACGATCTGCTGCTGATCGGGATCGCGGTGGCGCCCTTTTTCACCGGATTTCTGGCGGCCCACAACGTCGGCAACTACAATTTTTGGATCGTGGCCCACGTACTGGCCGGGGAGATCATGCTGGTGGCGATCCCCTTCACCAAGCTCTCCCACTTCATTCTGTTCTTCCTGACCCGGGCACAGCTCGGCATGGATTACGGCATCAAGCGCGGCGGAGCCAAAAGCGGCGGCTTCGCCTGGTAATTCGCTCGCGAAACGGAACCAATCCTTACTACGGGCCCTTAAAACGGGAATCGACGAGGTACCAATATGGCGGAAGGCATTCTCTGCAACCGGCAGCCGATCAACACCCTGGAACAATTGCAGGCCCTGTTGGCGGACAAGAACGGCGTGCAGTACTACAAGGAGATGGAAGAGCTGGACGTGGACCAGGAATTGCTCTGGAACACGCTTCAGAAAACCCTGACCCAAAAATCCCGGATCAAGACCTGGCTGGAGATCTGCGCCCACTGCGGCATGTGCGCAGATTCCTGCTTCCTGTACATGGCCAACGACAACGACCCCGAGCAGGTGCCGTCGTACAAGATCCAGTCCACCCTGGGCGAGATCGTCAAGCGCAAGGGGAAGGTGGACAACGCCTTCATGCGTCACGTGATGGACGTGGCCTGGTCCAAATGCACCTGCTGCAACCGGTGCGGCACCTACTGCCCTTTCGGCATCGACATGGGCGTCATGTTCGGCTATCTGCGGGGCATCTGCTTCAGCCAGGGATTCGTTCCCTGGGAGATGAAGATCGGCTCGGGCATGCACCGGGTCTATCGGGCCCAGATGGACGTGACCACCGAGGACTGGGTGGACACCTGCGAGTGGATGGCCGAGGAGTGGGAAGAGGACTATCCCGGGCTGACCATTCCCATCGACAAGGAGGGCGCCCAGACCATGTACACCGTCAACGCCCGGGAGCCCAAGCACTATCCCGAGGACTTGGCCGAGGCGGCGGTGCTTTTCCACATGACCGGCGAGGACTGGACGGTGCCCAGCGAGGGCTGGGAGGAGACCAGCCTCACCATGTTCGCCGGCGACTGGGAAGGCTGCAAAATGCAGGTCAAATCGGTCTATGACGCCATGGAGCGTCTCAAGCCCAAGCGGATGGTGGTGACCGAATGCGGCCACGCCTACCGGGCCACGGTGATCGAGGGGCCCTATTGGATGGGCCGTCCCGACGGCAAGCCGCCCGTGGAAAGCCTGCACTACGTGGAATGGGTGGCCGAAGTGTTGCGGACCGGCCGTCTCAAGATCGATCCGGCCAAGAAGATCAAGGAGCCGGTGACGCTCCAGGATTCCTGCAATTACATCCGCAACGCCGGCCTGGCCAATTACACCCGGGAAATCATGAGCTACATCGCCGAGGATTTCCGGGAAATGACGCCCAACCGGGAGAACAATTTCTGTTGCGGCGGCGGCGGCGGCTTCAACGGCATCGGCCGTTACCGAAAGGAGCGGAACACCGGCCTCAAGGTCAAGCGGGATCAGATCCTGGCCACCGGGGCGAAGCTGGTCATCGCGCCCTGCCACAACTGCTGGGACGCCATCCGCGACCTGGAGGAGGTCTTCCACCTCGGCATCAAGTGGTCCTTCCTCAAGCCGCTGCTGATCGAAATGGCCATCGTGCCGGAGCACATGCTTCCGGCCGAAGAGGAAATGTAGCGCGCGTCTCCCGCGGGAGACGGGGAGAATGCTTCCATGTCACAGCCGCTGACCCTGCGGGACGACGGAAACCTGGTCCGGGGGGGCCGTCCCCTGGACGGGGACGTGCTCATGCATCTCGGCGATCAGGTGGTTTTGGAAGAGGCGGCGACGCTTCGGAGCTATTTCCGCCTGTTCGAACACTTTTCCCCGCTGGAGCGGCTCAACGCCTTCTTTCCGGCCTGTCTGGAAGAATATCGGGCCGCTCCGGCCGAAGGCTGCCAGACCCGGGCCTTTGATCGGCTGGAGTTCGGAAAAACGGTCGAAATGATCGGCTTTCCGGGGAAGCCCCGGCTGGAGATTTACCACAGCCTGTACGGGGTCGCCGGAAGCGAAAACGTGCAGCTCCGCCAGATTCCGCTGGAGGAGCTGCTGGACATGCCCCTGCGGTTGGGGCGGCTGAAACATATCGTGTTCGGAGACCGGGTGGACGTGCTCGAATTCGACACCGTATTTACCCTGTTCGAGTTTATCGAGGGCATCGTTTGGGAACTCGGCTTTCAGGGAACGCTCATGGCGTGTGAATTGAGGAGGTAAGGGATCCATGTTTAAGAAAATTTTATTTGCCACCACGGCGACGCCCACCTGCGACAACGCGGCCCATGTGGCGTTCGACCTGGCCAAGAAATACGAGGCGGAACTCGTCGTCTTCCACGTCTACGGCCGTCCCTCCCGGGGCTTCAGCACCACGGTCACCGACACCCGCACCGGCGAGGACGAGCAGCCGGACGCCGATTACGAGTCCTGGGTGCTGGAGGAGATGAAGAGTTATTACGCCAAACAGTTGAGCGAGTGGGACGCCTGCGAGATGGAGGCGCTCATCGGCGTGCCCCACACCGAAATCCTGCGGGCGGCCCGAAAAAAGGACGTGGATCTGATCGTCATGGGCGCCCATTCCCGGCAGGAAGACCCCGGCGCCACCCGCTACCGAAGCGTGGTGGGCAGCACCATGCAACGGGTGGCCAAGAGCGCGCGCTGCCCGGTGCTCATCGTCAGCCGCCCCTGCACCACCTGCCTGTGGTATTTTTCCAACATCATTTTCGGCACCGATTTCAGCAAGGCGTCCGATTCGGCGTTTCTCTTCGCCAAAAATCTGTGCGAGGCCATCGGCTCCAAGCTCTACATCTTCCACGCCCTGGATTTGAGCGCGGCGCAGTCCGGCACGGTGCTGGAGCAGACCGAGGTGGAGGCGCGGATCAAGGCCGCCCGCAAGAAGATCGAGGATCGATACGTCTCCAAACTCGGGGATTTCGACAACTACGAGGTGGAGGTCTGGGAGGGCATTCCCTACGTGGAGGTGCTCAAATATTCCCGGGAAAAGAACGGCGACCTGATCGTCATGGCCCACCACACCCGGGAGATCGATCCCGAGCAGGCCCTTTTGGGCAGCACGGTGGAACAGGTGGTGCTGCGGGCCTCCTGCCCGGTGGCCAGCGTCAACCGTCCGGACAAGGTGAGCGACTGATTTCAGGGGCCGGGTCGTTCCGTTCGCCGTTTTCCGGAACCGACCCGGCCATTTTATCCGGAGCCGGGATCCTTCGGGCGCGGTCCCGAAAGAATCCGGGCGAGGTTGCGGCGGGGGCGTTATGAATCCGAAACAGGTGCTGGTGGTGGACGATGAGCTGGACATGCGCATCTTTCTGGCCACCGTTTTCGAGACCGCCGGCTACCAGGCCGTTTCCGCCCGGGACGGCCGGGACGGTTTCGCCAAGGCTTCCGATGGGCCGCCCGATCTGATCATCCTGGATCTGATGATGCCCGGGGAAGGCGGCGTTCGGATGTACCGACAGCTCAAGGAGACGCCGGCCCTCCGGGAGGTTCCGGTTTTCATTTTGTCCGGCGTCGACAAGGCGACGTTCTACCACTATCTCAAAATGCTCAACCTCCGGCCCGACGACGCCATTCCGGAGCCGGACGCGTATCTGGAAAAACCGCCGACTCCGGAAGACCTGCTCGCCATCGCCGATCGGCTGATCGGATCGCCGGGTCCCGGCGCGACCTAAGCGCCGCCGCATTTTCTCCCGCCGGCGTCCTTGCCCACTCACCCCAACGGGACGACAGGTCATTTCCATGGAAAAAACGCTGCTGCTGGTGGACGACGAAGCCGACATCCGGGAAATCCTCGGCCTGTCGCTGACCGACCTGGGATACCGGGTGCTGTCCGCCGAAAACGGGCTGGCGGCGCTGGACCAGTTTCGCCGGGAGCGGCCGCCCGTGGTGGTGACCGACATCAAGATGCCGGGGCTCGACGGCATCGGCCTGCTGCGGGAAATCAAGAAGGAGGCTCCGGACACCGAAGTCGTCATGATCACCGGTCACGGCGATCTTGAGCTGGCCATCCACAGCCTCAAGCACGAAGCCACCGACTTCATCACCAAGCCCATCCATCCGGACATGCTGGAAGTCTCCGTGAACCGGGCCTGGGAAAAGGCCGCCATGCGGGCGGAAATCCGGCGGCACAACGAACATCTCCAGGAGCTGGTCCGGCGCGAGCTGGAGGCCACCCGGCATAAATATCACCTGCTCTTCGAGGCGGTGCCCTGCTTCATCTCCGTCATCGACCGATCCTTCCGCATCACCGAGCGCAACCGGCTGTTCAAGGAGTATTTCGGCGGAGAAGACGGCATTTACTGCTACAAGGTGGTGAAGCATCGGGAAGCCCCCTGCGAGGCCTGTCCGGTGGCCGCCACCTTCGAAGATGGCGAATCCCACCAGATGGAAACCGTGGTCACGGCGCAATCCGGGCGGCCCTACGACGTGCTGATCCACACCGCGCCCATCCGCGACGCCGACGGGGAGATTGCCCATGTGATGGAGGTGGCCACCGACATCACCGCGGTGCGAGAGCTTCAGGATCGGTTGACCTCCCTGGGCCTGCTCATCGGATCGGTTTCCCACGGCATCAAGGGGCTGCTCACCGGCCTGGACGGCGGCATGTATCTGATGAATTCGGGCCTCAAAAAGCAAAAGCCGGAGCGGGTGGAGGAGGGGCGGGAGATCGTGGAAACCATGGTCGGCCGACTTCGGAAGCAGGTGCTGGACATTCTCCATTACGCCAAGGACCGGGAGCTGGAGCGGGAGACCGTAAACGCGGCCGAGTTCGCCGAGGACGTGGCCGACACGGTGTCCGCCAAGGCCGAGCGGGCCGGCGTCCGGTTCGAACGCGACATTTCCGACCCGTTGGGCGAGATTTCACTGGACCCCGGCGTCGCCAGCGCCGCCCTGGTGAACATTCTGGAAAACGCGGTGGAGGCCTGCGCCGACGACCGATCCGGCAAGGCGCACACGGTTTCCTTCCGAGTGGACGGGGACGAGGCCGAGCTGGTTTTCGAGGTGGCCGACGACGGGCCGGGCATGGACCGGGAAACCCGGGAGCGGATGTTCACGCTGTTCTTTTCCTCCAAGGGGAACAAGGGCACCGGGTTGGGCCTGTTTATCGCCCACCGGATGGTCAAACAGCACGGGGGCGAGATCGACGTGGAATCCGAGCCCGGCCGGGGAACGCGTTTTACCGTGCGGCTGCCCCGAACGCCGGCGTCGGAATCGGAGGCGTCGTCTTCCGGCGAAGCCCGGCCGCGAACGGCTTCGGAGGCGTCGGGATGAATCCGGTCCTGGGCGTGAGCATTTTCCTGCTCCTGGGGCTGGTCGCGCTGATCAGCTTTTTGCTGTTCAAGCTGAACCGCCAGCGGCAGGAATACCAGAACCTCTTTGAGAGCGTGCCCTGCACCATCACCGTGCAGGACCGCGACTTCCGGCTGGTGGGCTACAACCGGGAGTTCGCCGAAAATTTCGACCCCGCCCCGGGCGACCACTGCTACCACGCCTACAAGGGGCGCAGCGAAAAGTGCGAAATTTGCCCGGTGGAGAAAACCTTCGAGGACGGCGCGTCCCACGTCAGCGAGGAGACGCGGCTGAACCGCGACGGCACCCGGAAGTATTGGCTGGTCCGCACCTCCCCGGTCAAGAACGCCAAGGGGGAAATCGTCGCGGCCATGGAGATGTGCCTCGACGTCACCCACCGGAAGATGCTGGAAGAGGAGCTGGAGCGCTCCGAGAAGAAATACTACGCCATCTTCAACAACATCCCCAATCCGGTCTTCGTGTTGGACGCCGAAAATTTCGAGATCCTCGACGTCAACAAGAGCATGAGCGAAGTCTACGGCTACGCCAAGGGCGACGTGGTCGGACGGGATTTTCTGGAGCTGTTCACCGACGCCGAGCGGGATCATTACGCCTTCAAGCTGCGCACCGCCGCGGTCCTCTACCGGGTGCGTCATTTCAGAAAAAACGGCCGGACCCTCTTCACCAATTTGCGGCTTTCCCCTTCGGAGTACTGGGGGCGGAAGGTGACGCTGGTCACCGTGAGCGACATCACCAAGCGGCTGGAGGCCGAGCAACAGCTGACCCAGGCCAGCAAGCTGGCGACCCTGGGCGAGATGGCCACCGGCATCGCCCACGAGTTGAACCAGCCGCTGACGGTCATCAAGATGGCCAGCGGCTTCTTCATGAAAAAGCTGCAACAGGGCGAGCCCATTCCCGAGTCCATTCTCGGGAACATGTCCGAGAAGATCAACAACAACGTGGACCGGGCCAACCGGATCATCAACCACATGCGGGAGTTCGCCCGCAAATCCGAACTGAGCCTGGAGCGGGTCCAGATCAACGACGTGCTGGAGCGGGCCCACGACATCTTTAGCCAACAGCTCAAGCTCCGCCAGATCGAGGTGGTCTGGGATCTGGCCCCCGATCTTCCGGGCATCGACGCCGACTCGGGACGGCTGGAGCAGGTGTTCATCAATCTGCTGGTCAACGCCCGGGACGCCATCGAGGAGCGGTGGGAGGGAAGCGTCGAGCCCGGCGACAAGCGGATCATTTTGAAAACATTCGTCCAGGGCAAGCGGGTGGCGGTGGAGATCAGCGATACCGGCGGCGGCATTCCCGAGGCGGTGGCCGACAAAATCTTCGAGCCCTTTTTCACCACCAAGGAAGTGGGCAAGGGAACCGGCCTGGGGCTTTCCATCAGCTACGGGATCGTCAAGGACTTCCAGGGGGACATCCGCGTGGCCGCCTCCGCCGAGGGCGGGGCCTGCTTCCATCTGGAATTCCCGACTTCCGAATCGGCGGCGGCCGCCTGAACGGCCCGGCCGGCAAATCGGCGAAGGAGAAGGAACGGCGACGATGACGGACGAGCGAACCACCGTGCTGCTGGTGGACGATGAAGAGGATATCCGCGATATCCTCAGCATCGTGCTGACCGACATGGGCTACGACGTGCTCGTCGCGGCGGACGGCGCCGCGGCCCTTTCCGCATTTCGGGAGTCGAACCCGTCCATCGTGCTCACCGACATCAAAATGCCCGGCATGGACGGCATCGAGCTGCTCCGAAAAATCAAGGCGGAGAACCCGGACGCCGAGGTCGTCATGATCACCGGCCACGGCGACATGGACCTGGCCATCAAAAGCCTCAAGTACGAGGCCACCGACTTCGTGACCAAGCCCATCAACGACGACATTCTGGAAATTGCCCTGAAGCGGGCCCACGAACGGCTGACCATGCGGGCCCAGCTCCGGATGTACACCGAAAATCTGGAGCGGATGGTGGAGGAGAAAACCCGCAAACTGGTCGAATCCGAACGGCTGGCCGCGGTGGGGCAGACGGCGGCGGGGCTGGCCCATGCCATCAAAAACATCTCCGGCGGGCTTTCCGGCGGGATTTACGTGATGGACAAGGGCTTCGAGCTGGACAAGCCCGAATACCTCCGGCAGGGCTGGAAGATGGTCAAGGGCAACGTCCACAAGATCAACAACGTGGCCATGGAGCTGCTCAATTTCGCCCGGGACCGGGAGCCCGACTACCAGCACGTCGATCCCAACGCGCCGCTTCGGGACGTCTTCGATCTGATGGAGCCCCAGGCCGAGGAATACGGCATCGCGTTTCGCATGGAGCCGGACGAAAATCTCCCGCTGGTCTGGCTGGACCCCGAGGCCGTCCACCGGGCGCTGCTCAACCTGGTCACCAACGCCATTTACGCCTGCGCGGACATCCGATGCAGCCACCGGGACACCGAAATCGTGCTGCGGTCCCGCCGTCCCGAAGACTGGGCGGTGGAGTACGAAGTGACGGACACCGGCTGCGGCATGGACGAGGAGACCCGGGAGAAGGTGTTCCGGAATTTTTTTACCACCAAGGGATACGACGGCACCGGCCTGGGGCTGATGCTGACCAAGAAAATCGTCGATGCCCACGGCGGCGCGATTGAACTGGATACGGAAAAGGGAAAGGGCGCCCGCATCCGCATCCGGATTCCCCAACGCAGCGGGCTGAAACCGGCGACGAACTGAACGCGGGCCGAAAAATCGGAGCCGCCCGGCCGGTTCGACCGCGGGATGGAAGGCATGGAGCCACGGAACGTATGCGGAAACCCCATCGAATTCTGATTGTGGAGGATCATCGGATCCTTCGGGAAGGGCTCCGCTCCCTGCTGGCCTCCAATCCCGACCTGGAGGTGGCGGGGGAGGCGGCGGACGGCCTGGAGGCGGTGCGGGCGGTGGAAACCTGCGCCCCGGAGTTGGTCCTGATCGACTTGGCCATGCCGCGAATGGACGGCCTGGACGCCATCCGGGAGATCAAAAACCAAAATCCCGACGTCAAGGTGCTGGTGCTGACGGTCAACAAGGCGGAGGAATACGTGCTGGCCGCGCTCAAGGCCGGGGCCAACGGCTACCTGCTGAAGGACGCCACCTACGCCGAGCTGAAGCTGGGCATCGAATATGTGCTCTCCGGCAAGACCTACCTGAGCCCCGAGGTGTCGGAGCGGATGGTCACCTCCTACATGGAGGGGACCGTACCGGAAAAGGCCAGCTCCTCCCTGGATACGCTGACCCAGCGGGAACGGCAGGTGCTGAAGCTGGTGGCCGAAGGATATCCCAACCGGCGGATCGCCGACTATCTGTGCATCAGCGTGAAGACGGTGGAAAAGCACCGCTCGAACCTGATGAAAAAGCTGGATCTCCACAACGCCTCGGAGCTGACCAGCTTCGCCCTGGAAAAAGGGCTCGTGACCCGATAGGTCGCGGCATTGAGATCGTTCTCGCGAGGCCTTATCCGCTCGGCCCCTCGTTCTCCGGCGGCGATTCCGTCAGTTCGCAGGAGAAGGGCCAGGCGGTTCGCACCGCGGTTCCCTGGTGAGGGGCCGACTCGATCCGGAATTCTCCCCCCGACAGCTCCGCCCGCTCCCGCATTCCCGCGATGCCGAAGCCCCGGTCTCCGGATTTCTCCGTCAAATATTCCGAAGCCGTGAAGCCTTGTCCGTTGTCTTCCACCCGAAGTTCCAGGGTGTTGCCCCTACGTCCCAGGAAAAGGTGAATCCGATCCGCCTCTCCGTGCTTGGCCACGTTGTTCATGGCCTCCTGCATAATGCGAAACACGATGATCTTCAGCGGCTCGGGCACCTCGTCCTCTTGAATCTCGATTCGCTGGCCCACCCGGATGTAGCTGTAGACGGTCTGGAACTGCCGGCAGAACCAGCCCACCGTGGCCAGGATGCCCAGGTCGTCCAGGATGGAGGGCCGCAGATTCATGATGATGGTCCGCACCTCTTCCGACGCTTCCCGCAGCAGGGGAACCAGCGCCTTCAGCGGGGTCAGGGCCGGCTCGTCGGGCCGGTCGCGCATCTGCTCCAAAGCGGTTTCCACCATGAATTTGACGGCGGAGAGGCATTGGCCGATGCCGTCGTGCAGATCGCCGGCGATGCGCTTGCGCTCCTCCTCCTGGGCCCGCAGCAGCCGCGCGGACAGCGCCTCCAGCGCCCGGGTTCGCTCCCGCACCCGCCGTTCCAGCTGATCCCGGGCCTCCCGCAGGGCAAATTCGTGGCGTCTTCGCTCCTTTTCCGATTCGATGCTGTGAAGCGCGTAGGCGATGTCGTCGGCCACGTCCCGGAAGAGTTCCTGTTCGTCGGGGTCGGTGGCGAACCGGGCGGGAACCGACACCGTGAGAACGCCGAAGACGCGATTGGCATGGAATAGCCGGGAGGAAAGGGCCCCCCGGCCGCCGTAGGCGTGGGAGAAGGCGCATTCCTCGCAATGAACGGACGGTTCCGCCACCGCCAGAAAGCCGTCTCCATCGAAAACTCGTTGGCAGCACAGCGGCGGTTTGCCCTGGCGGATGCGCTCCCAAAGTCGGCTCAGGTCGGCTCCGTTTCCCGCGGCGGCGGAGGCGGTCACCCGGCGATGGTCGTCCAGCAGAACGATCCAGGCGTTGTAAAAGCCCCGGTTGTTCACCAGGCTTTCGCAGACTTCCTGGATCAGAATTTCGGGCGTATCGGCTTTGATGATGAGCCGGTTGACGTCGCGGATGCTTTGCAGCACCGCGTTGAAATGACGGATTTTCCGCTCTTCCCGTTGTCGGCACTCCGCCAGCGTTTCCGGCGGCGGGAGGATGTCCTGGGCGGGTTCGGCGGTTTCGCGGCTGTTTTTCGTCAATCGATTCTCCTGTTCCAAAAAGGCGAAGGACGGGATTTTTCCGATTCCCCGGTCTTTGCGGGGAAAATGGCGCCGACCGGCGAGACGGGCCGGTGGCCGATGTCGGACGGGACGATTTCATGTCCGGGGAAGGGATGGGTTCCCAAGCGATGCTTTCCGCGCGGGGAGCGGGCCGGCCCCCAGAGCCAATCGCCGGTGGCGGTGGGCCAAATATAGTCGTTTCCAGGAAAAAAATCCAGAAGGGGAGCGGATTCCCGTTTGCGCGCCAACCGACGGGCCGTCGCGAAAAGGGGCGCGGACGGTTTGGCGTCCGCCCGGTTTCGTCGGAAGGGTGGCCGTTTCGGTTGACTTCATCGGGAACGCCATTATGTTTCACAATGTTTCAGCAAAGGAACGAATCCGGATTGGAGGTTCCCATGAAAGACTACGACGCGTTTTGCGCGACCATAGAAAAAGAACGGTTGGTGGAAGAAATCCGCAAATGCGAATTCTGCACCGACAGCTACGAAGAACACCACGACTGCCGTCGGCAGGTTTCCCAGGAGGCCGGCGAACGGCTTCAGGGCTGCATTCTCGATTGAGTTGCATCATCGATTGATGTGAATCTCGACCTTTTCTTCCTCCTTCTCCGCACGATTTTCCCCCGGGCGATTGCCGATGTCGGCAATCGCCCGTTTTCATTTTGGGATTCCGGGTTTGCCATTGGCTTTTGATGGCCTCCGACGACGTTTCCCCAGCCCCGGCGATCCACTTGATGGATGGTTTTCCCGCTCTTTCTCTTCAAAATCATTTGGGATACATGCAAAATTTGACAAGTATCCGTCGATCTTCTATGAAAGACCGGTCGGCCGCGAACGCGATGCACTTGGGGCGCGTCGAAGAACTTTGCCGGCGGGACGGAAACGACTCATTCCAGAAGGAGGCGAGATATGGCGGGCGTGAACAAGGCGATCATCGTTGGAAGACTGGGCAAGGACCCGGATATGCGATACATGACGGACGGAACGGCCGTCGCGAATATGAGCATTGCCACCTCGGACGAGTGGACCGATAAAAATACGGGTGAAAAGCGGGAGAGAACCGAGTGGCACAAGGTTGTCGCTTTTCGCCGTTTGGGCGAAGTTTGCGGTCAGTATCTCTCCAAGGGGCGGCAGGTATACATCGAGGGCAAAATTCAAACGCGAGAGTACGAAGACAAGGACGGGAACCGGCGATGGACCACCGAAATCGTTGCGTTCCAAATGCAAATGCTGGGCAGTCGATCCGATGGAGAGCGCTCTGGCGGAGCGCCCCCCGCCGATTCATACCCCGATTATTACGTCCAGGCGGGCGCTTCCGGCGAGAAATCCGGCGGCGAATTCGAGGGCGGCGGTTCGGACTATCCCGGCCCAAGCGGGGGCGCGCCGGATTCCGGCTCGA
>CAYFVR010000021.1:0-24151 GCA_964346545.1 uncultured Desulfobacterales bacterium
GTCGCGCCCCTCGCGGGCGCGTGGATTGAAACTGATGTCTACTCAAGCGAATGGAAGGAAGTCGCGCCCGCGAAGCCGGCGTCTCCGCCAAGTATCTGCTGATGGACAGGTGGTTCACGTCCCCCGCCGTCATAACGGCCCTGAAGGAATACGTCGACGTGATCGGGATGGTCAAAAAGACCTCCAAGGTCCATTACGTCCATGACGGCCGAACCAGGGATCTGAACGCCATATACCGGAATATCCGCAAGCGGCCCGGCAAGGCGAAAATCCTCGGCTCCGCCTTGGTCGAGCTGAAAACCGGCTTCGCGGCAAAAATAGTTTTCGTCCGGGATCGCCGCGACAAGGGATGGCTCGCCGTCCTGTCCACCGACGCCGGCCGTTCCGACGAGGACATTGTCCGGATCTACGGAAAACACTGGGACATCGAGGCGCCGTTCCAGATGGCCAAACAGCATTTGAAGAAGGTCGAAAGTCGAGTTATTTGTAGTCTCCCCCCGGTTTTGTAGACACACGCCGGGATTTTGTTCAGCAGCCTAATGCCAAGCCAAGCAAGGGCTCATGGGATTTTGTTTGACTGCAACCTGAAAACGCAATTTAGGCTTGACAAAAAATGTTCTGTCAACTAGAAAATTAATTGGAGTAAATCGCCTGGCTGCCATATTTTGAATAAAAAATAAAAAAATTGCATCAACTCAGTACGATATATTGACAATATTAAGTCCCGTTCATTCCGAAATCCTGATCTGTATCTCCGTCTTGTCCTGCTATCGGAATCATTCAAAGTTGACTCCCAATGAACGGATGACCTTTTAAACGCGGGAAGCGATTCACCTGCACTTTTGCCGGCATCACCACCCACGGAACAGGAGGAGGGAGCAATCATGGCGCATAAAAAAGATGAAGGCAAACAGCCATCGGACAATACCTCGGCAAACCTGCCGGAAACCGGATCAGAACAGAAGTCGGGCGGGTTGTTTGGCATGAATCGGCGGAAGTTCCTGAAACTGAGCGGATTCGCCGCGGCCGGCGCAGGCATGGGATCAATGGCGCTGCCGCCCAATGCCGACGCACAGGACGACCCCACGGTTCCGGGTTTGCGTATGGTCATCCCGCCGATGGCCGGTCAGCGGGAAACGGCTGTCCAATATTACGGCGCATCGGAACATGCCCAGATGATTGCAGATTACTGGGCGCAGCAGCCCTTTAACCTTCAGGTAGAACTCCAACGCGCAAAGATGTTCGAAATTCCCGGCGGAAGTACGCGGAAAACAGGATTGAAAGACGCGATTTATGCGCTTCAGGTATTGGTGGGCGTTCGCCCGCCCGGTTTCATGAAGCCGGTGGTGGAAAGCAAATCGAGCCTGATCGGGGAATCCGCATATTCGGCGTTTCTGAATGATACATTTATCAACGGATACAACCAATGCGACCCGAACGACACGACTTGCGAACCGGCTGTACCGGCGCGGTTTTCATCGGACAAGGTAAGAATGCTCGGCGACCCCTCCCGTATGAATATGAGCAGTGACATCGGAAAGCTCATCGACAGCGGGCTGGGCGGTGCGATCCCTGCGGCCACGTGCTGCTGCTGCTGCTGTTGCTGCAGTGCCTGCTGCTGTTCATCCAATGACGGAGACCAGCAGGGCGGAGATGTTAAAGCGGCGGCTGTTCCCCACGGAGACCCACAGGCCGGAAATTTGCCGGAAACCGAGTTATACTACCGGGGAATGATGGCGGTAATGCCGAACGGTGAGGCTGTCGGCGTCATCCTTCATGGCCGGAGCAGCGATATGGCAGTCGACTCCATGTCCATCGCCTATGTAGATGCGACCGTTGGTGAGGTCAAACAGGTCAGCTTTGATCCGAACCGCCTGGTTGAAATCGGGCCGGAAGCAATGGCGAAAGAGATTTTCAGATAATCCGGAAAAGTTTCCCGCGTGCCATAACCGCAACATCCGGCAGTGTCGCGTGTCGTTGATCGCGGCATTGCCGGATTTGTCCACCAACGCAACAACATCCCGGTTCACCGCCCATCCGACAACATAGAGAAAAGGCCCGTAGATGGAACCAGATGCTATATCCGAATCCGGCAAAACCGAACGCCGACCATTGCCCGAATTGCTCAGGTTGGGGCTGCGCTTTTCCGTATTCCAGGTGGGTGATGGCGAATTTCGCATCCAATCCGCAACGGAGAATATACGGGTCGACGATGTGGAAAATGAGGAGATGGTTGCGGAACTTCTTTCTGCTCTTCTGGACCCGTGCGAATACGAATCATTGATCGCCGGGTTCGCCGGACATCGCCGCAAAACGGCGGAAGCGTTTTTGCGGGACCTGATGGAGAAAGGTGTTTTAGAGGAAGCATCGGATGCTCCGGAAACCGAAGGCGACCGCTACGCCCACCAGCGCCTGTTCTTTTCTTATTTTGACACTGGCCAAAATCCTCTTGCCGGCGCGGATGACGCGAAGAAAGATTCCCACGCAAGAATTCGGCAATCTTCCGTTCTGGTTATCGGATTGGGAATGGTCGGGATGTTCCTTGCGCAAACCCTTGCCCGGTGCGGTATTGGAAAACTGATTCTGGCCGACCCGGAACCGGTTGCACCGGAGGATGTTTGGCTCTCGGATTTCACCGCCGAAGAGGTCGGGCATTCGCGGGCGGAGATCATGGCGCGGCGTGTCTCACGGCTCAATCCAGACACCGAACCGGTTCCGGTTCCCTGCCAATCACAGACCGGCTTGCCGGATCCCGCAACATTCAGCGATCAAGATTTGGTCGTCCTTTGCCCGGAGGCTTTTGTCCCGCAGGCTTACGACACGGCGAACCGTATATGCCTTGAAAACGGCGTCGACTGGATCAATTACCGGAAGCTCGGCTTTGACGTCACCATCGGCCCGATGGTCATTCCCGGCCAGAGCCCTTGCTATAAATGCGCGGATTTACGCGGCCTGGGCAACCTTTCCAACATGACGGAGCGCCTTTACCTCCGGGAATATCTCGACAGCGGCGGCCGTCTGGAGATCGGACAATTGCCTCTTCCCGTGGGCGGCGATTTCTTGGCCGCCGAAGTGATCAAACACCTTTCCGGTGCGAGCCAGCCCGCCACCATCGGCCACGTGCTTCACACCAGCGCCATCAACCTCCTCAACCGGCTTCGGCCTCTTCTGAAAATTCCGCGCTGTCCCCATTGCGGGCTGAAAGAGGGGAAACGCCCGATGATCGACAGTTGGTCTCATGAATCATAACGCCATCCAAAGTTCCGGCCATAAAGGCGCAGACCGTGCTCCCATACCCGCGGATGTTCTCCGCTGGCTGGTGGACGGCCATTACGGCATTGTTCGTGACCTGCGGGAAAGCACCCTTGCGCCGAATTGCCCGGAAATTTTTGTTTACGGCGCAAAAATGACGGATACCTCCGTCTATTTTCCGGGGCGCGGAAATGCGGACAATAGCGGCGCGGGATTGACTCCCGAAACGGCCATCACAGCGGCAGTGGGGGAGACCATCGAGCGGTATTGCAGCGGATGCTGGAATACATCGGATGTGGTATTCGGCACATACGACACCCTGAGACATTCCCATGAAATGCTCCGTGCCGAACCGTTAAATTATTTCCACCCGTCCCAGAGACGCGCGTTGGAAGGATACGCCCGGTTTACGCCGGACACGCCCCTGGCCTGGACATTTGCCTATGAACTTGCCCGAAAACAGGAAGTTCTCGTGCCCGCTTCATCGATTTTTCTCCCGTTCAGGCGCAACCTTTCGGATCAGAGGGAGATGGTCGTCTTCCCGTCCTACTCCACCGGCCTTTCCTGCGGCGTAAATCCGTGGGACGCCCTGCACCATGCGCTTTGTGAATGTGTGGAGCGGGATGCGTTCATGAACTTCTGGTTGAACCGGCTTCCCCTGCCTCACATCGACATTTCCGGTGATGCGGAGATTTCCGAACAATTTTCAACCTACTTTGATCGCGACAGGCTCGAATACCTGCTGATCAACACCACCACGGACATCGGCCTTGCAAGCGTCAACTGCTTTCTTATTGATACGTCTTTTGACCCGCCGCTGGTGTCTTCCGGCGGAAGCGCGGCGCTTTCTCCGCGAAAAGCAGTGAAAAAGGCCATGTTAGAGGCCGCGCATACCTACCTGTGGTCAAGAACATTGCGCGGAAAAGCGCCCGAACCGGCGGACGGCTTTGGGAATATCATCAGCTTTGACGACCATGTAGGCATTCACGCTGCCGGGAAGATATTTCACAGCATTGATTTTGTCCGGAATTCCGGGAAAAGGTGCAGCGTGGACGATCTGCCGTCCTTTGATGTGCAGTCGGACAAGGAGGCTGCGGAGACGGTTGCGGGGCTGCTGAATGCTGTTGGGGCGGATGTCCATGTCGCGGATTTGACGACATCGGATGTCGGGCCGCTTGGCCTGCATGTTGTGCGGGCGTTCGTACCGGCATTGATTCAGTTGAACGCCGGGTTTCACATGCGAAATCTGGGAAACCGCAGGATTTACGAACTGCCCCGGCGGATGGGGTTGGATGACCGGGTCCGGACGATTGATGACCTGAATCCGTTTCCGCATTCGTATCCGTAGCGGAAATGGCGCTCCGACTTTTCAACAGTTACTTTTCGAAAACTCAACCATATTATTGCCAATATTTTTAATGGCAATAATAATCGTATTAATACCATGTATTTCGTGGTCTGAATCAGGTCTAAATCTTATCGGATATCCCGGAGTCCGCCATGAACGAAACATTGTACGACACACCTGATCCAGCGGAACTTTACCATGAAAACAGTAAATTGCGCCGCATCGACCAGGAACATTCTTCATGGATCACCTTTGTGGGCGCTGCGCAGAGTATCCGGGAAACCCTTGCGAAGCCGTTCAGGATATTTCGCGGAAAGCCGCGCATTCGTCTGACACCTTCGGAAGATTGCCCGGCTTCTGAAATGACGTTTGAGGATGTAATCCGAAGTCGTGTATCTGTCCGGGAATTCGCGGGACCGGTTACGGCGGATCAGGTTGCCGGAATTCTTCACGCCGGGTATGGCGTCACACGCCCGGCAGCCCATGGCGAAGCATTGCCGGAATATCGCACGACACCCTCCGCCGGGGCGCTCTATCCTTTGGAAATTTATCTGTTTGCTTTCGATATCAATGGATTATCGCCGGGCCTGTACCATTACGCGGTTCGCGAGCATTCGTTGGAGCAATTGCTGGCGGGCGATTTCAAGAAACAATTGTCGGAAATAACTCTGGCCGGCGACATTCTGGCGGGTGCAGGCGGGCTTGTGATTATCTCCGGTGTTTTCGGCAGGACGCGTTTCAAATACGGCAAACAGGCGTACAGGTTTGTACTTTTTGAAGCAGGGCATGTTTCCCAGAACCTGATGCTGGCGGCGACATCGCTTTCCCTGGGCAGTGTCGCTATCGGCGGCTTTATAGACGATGAACTGAATTCACTGCTGGGCATGGACGGCGTAAACGAAGCGGCGCTCTATCTTCTTGCATTTGGAAACCCGAAGGTCGACCGGTTGGGTGGGCAAAACGCCCCCTCTGCTTAAGAGTTTTTATGTTTAAAATGAGCCCTGTCGTCCGAAGGGCAGGCACGGGGGCCCGCCCCTACACCCGCTCTTCGAAAGCGCAATTTATGCCGCCTTCAAGTATATCTCTGACCGATTGGGCCGCAGATTTTGGGACCGCCCCGGTTTCGTCTCTGCCCTTTTCCGGCTCGGTCGGCTCCACCCGCCGGCTCGTGAAATTCACAGATCGGTACATGAACCCCACATGGAACACCCTCTCCGGATACGACGCCAGCGAAGGGGCGTTGTTCATTTTATTTCATGCCGTGCTCGCGGGCCATCCCGGCGATCCGCGCCTCTTCGCCGTGGACAACGCGGACCACTCCCTGAATCCCCGGTTGGCACGGGCGCTATTTCAAAATATTTGCGACTGGTACCTCGGCGCCCCCCGGCTCCGCCAAAGTCGCCATGAACTTTCCTCTCTCCCTGGATGAAGATCGTCCAGGATCAGCCTTCCCGGAACTTTTTTTGGAATTCTTCGAGACTTGAGGTGGTCCACGCAAGTTTCAACAACGCCCGAAGCCGATCCGGATCCTCGATCGACTCGATTTCCGGCGCCAGGACCAGTCCCGCCTCGCCGAATTTGGCCTGAAGCTCGTCCCGGATCGCTTTGCGAAAACCGTCCCGAATTCCCTGCCGAATCCCCTGCTGAATCCCCTGCTGAATCCCCTGCTGAATCCCCTGCTGAACCCCCTGCTGAATCCCCTTCTGAATCCCTCTCTCCTCCCACTGCTCCGCCAACGTCGCCATAAGTTTTCCTCCTTCCGGTCCCGGAACATGTTCTTCCACAAGCGTTTCCACCGTTTCCGGGGTGATATTTTCGGCCGCGCGGGCCATGTATCGCAGCATCGCCTCCAGGTGCCCCAGGCCGGTTCGGGATCGGCTCAGTTCCCCAAAAAGACGGAACATTTCAGGCAGCCGATCCGAAAAATCCGGGGACCGAACGTGCTTGAGCATCAACAGAAACGCCCGGGTCAGCACGGCGCCGCGAATTTCCTCGTCCGGATATTGGCTCAGGTCGGCCAGCACGATCTCGAAATCCGGGAAAAACCGTCGCAGCGGCCGCGATTTGGGCGGAAACACCTTGGAAAATCTCGGATCGTAGGGCCACGACCGTTGACCGTGATAAACGACCACGGGAATGACGGCGGGCAAATCCGGACCCCGGCGGCGTCCCCAGATCGGTTTGACGTAATTCAGCGCCTGAACGTGGACGAACCGATCCGGGTGACTCTTATGCTCGATGAGAAGGTAAACATTGCCCGCCTCGCCCGCCATCCGAACCCGGAAAAGCGCGTCTGAGTAGTAGGCCCGAAGGTCCGGCTCCACGAAGGAATCCTTCTCGATTTCGATGGAGTCGAGATCGACGAGGGCGCGAACGTCCGCCGGAAGAACATTTTCCAACACGCCGGCGGCGGCGACCGGATCGGAGATGATTTCGCGGAAGAAAGGATCGTGGGGCGCGTCGGGTTGCGTCATGGCGTGGCTCCAGACGAAAGGGGCGATTCCGCGGCGATGCCGTCGTTCACCAATTTTGTACCATATTTTCCGGAGGCGGAAAAGGCGGGGCCGCCATGCCCATTGTGGGGAGCGGCGAAAACCCGGCCTTTGGGTTTTGCTTGACGAGACCCATGCCCGGCCGAACGCCATCCCGATTTCCCGTGACGCCACTCCCTTTTCCCGCTATTGTATGTCAAATTCCCTAAACTCCCCGGCCTATCCTTCACGAACAAACCGTCTTCCATCGAAAAACGAATCCCATGAAATCCATCGGTTCCAAAATCCTGCTTCTTTTTTTCTTGGCCGCCCTCGCGGGGCTCGGCTGGATGATCTACGCCCGGCTTCAGGAAACCGACGCGCCGGCCCGCCGAGGCGGCGGCGAACGGGGCGCCCCGGTCGCCGTCGCCCCCGTGGAACACGGCCCCATCGTCCTGCGCCGCACCTTCAGCGGGGCGCTGGAAGCCTCGGCCCGTTTCACCGTGGCGCCCAAGGTGGGCGGACGGGTCTTGCGGCTGGCGGCGGACGTGTCCGATCCCGTGGCCCGGGGCGCGGTGGTGGCGGAGCTGGACAACGACGAATACCGCCAATCCGTTGCCGCCGCCGAGGCCGACCTCGCCGTGGCCCGGGCCAACCGCACCCAGGCGGAAAACGCCTTGACCATCGCGGCCCGGGAACTTGAGCGGGTCCGGACGCTGCGGCAGCGGGGCGTGGCCTCGGACTCCCAGCTCGACGCGGCCCGGGCGGACCATCTGGCGCGGGAGGCGGGGCTGGCCGTGGCGAAGGCCGAAGTCGCTCGATCCGAAGCCGCCCTGGAAACCGCCCGCATTCGGCTGGACTACACCCGGGTGACCGCCGACTGGACCGGAGCCGACGCCGAGCGGATCGTGGCCGAGCGCCACGTGGACGAGGGCGACACGGTCTCCGCCAACGCGCCGTTGCTGACCATCGTGTCCATGGACCCCATCCGCGGCGTCATCTTCGTCGCCGAGCGAGACTACGGCCGCCTGGAAATCGGCCAGCCCCTCTCCCTGGCCGCGGACGCCTATCCCGGCGAAACCTTTCCGGGCCGCATCGACCGGATCGCGCCGATCTTCCGCCAGGAAACCCGGCAGGCCCAGGTGGAGCTGTCCGCCGAAAATCCCGACGACCGCCTCAAGCCCGGCATGTTCATCCGGGCCACCGTAGAGCTGGACCGAAACCCCGACGCCACCGTCGTGCCCGACGCGGCCCTGGCGATCCGGGAAGGAATAGCCGGCGTCTTCGTGGTCAACGAAACGGAATCCACCGTGACGTGGCGGCCGGCGACGCCGGGCATCCGGGAAGGCGACCGGGTGGCCGTCTCCGGCGAAGGGATTTCGGGCCGGGTGGTGACCTTGGGGCAGCAGCTTGTGGAGGACGGCGCCCGCATCCGCATTCCCGACGACGAAGCGGACGCCGCGCCCGCCCCGGAGGCCGGAACGCCATGAACCTGCCGGGATTCAGCGTCCGCCGGCCGATCTTCACCACCATGGTCGTGCTCATCGTGGTGATCCTCGGCGCGGTCTCCCTGAGCCGGGTGCGCATCGACCTGCTGCCCAGCATCGAGCTGCCCACCATCAGCATCCGCACCGGCTACGAAGGGGCCAGCCCCGAGGTCATGGAGCGGCTGGTCACCCAGATCGTGGAGGAAATCGTCGCCACCGTGCCCGGCGTGGAGGAGATGACCTCCACCTCCTCCGAGGGCAACAGCCGGGTCCGGGTCGGCTTCGTCTGGGGCGCCGACGTGAACGCCGCCGCCATGGACGTGCGCGCCACCCTGGAGGACGAGATCAACGAGCTGCCCGACGACGTGGTCCGCCCCCGGGTCAGCAAATTCGACATCGACAGCTTTCCCGTGGTCATCCTGGGCATCTCCAGCCGGCTGGACCCGGTGGAGTTCACCCAGCTCATCGAGGATCAGATTCGCTACCGCTTCGCCCGCATTCCCGGCGTGGCCCAGGTGGACCTGTGGGGCGAATACAACCGGGAGGTCCGAGTGGAGCTGGACGCCGACCGGACCAAGGCCCTGGGCATTCCGCTGAACCGGATCATCGACGCCCTGCGGGACGCCAACCTGGACCTGCCCGCCGGCCGCATCGAGCGGGGGCGCTACGAAGTGACCCTGCGGGCTCCGTCGGAATTCACCGGCCTGGACCAGATTCGGGACACCGTGGTCGCCCGCCGGGACGGGGCCGCCGTCACCCTGGGACAGATCGCCCGGGTGGTGGACACCTACGAAAAGCCGACCCGCCTCGTCCGGGTCAACGGCGAGCCGGGCATCCGGGCGGGCATCCGCAAGCAGGCCGACGCCAACACGGTGGAGGTGGCCGGCCGGGTGCTGGCGGAGATCGACGCCGTCAACGCCGCCTTTCCCCAAGTCCATATCGTCCCGGTCATCAACCAGGGGAATTTCATCGAGCGCTCCATCGCCAACGTGGCCCGCTCGGTCCTCTACGGCGGCGGCTTGGCGGTCTTGATCCTGCTCTTTTTCCTGCGGAGCATCCGCAGCACCCTGGTCATTTCCCTGGCCATTCCCATTTCGGTGATCGCCACCTTCGCTCTGATCTACTTCGGCGGCTTCACCCTGAACCTCATGACCCTGGGCGGGCTGGCCCTGGGGATCGGGATGATGGTGGACAGCTCCGTGGTGGTGCTGGAAAACATCTTCCGGCGGCGGTCCGAGGCGGGAGAGGACCCGGCGACCGCCTCCGAAGCGGGCGCGGGAGAAGTCGCCGCCGCCATCGTGGCCAGCACCATCACCACTTTGGTCATTTTTCTGCCGCTGGTCTTCGTGCGGGGGGTGGCCGGGATTCTGTTCCAGGAAATGGCCTACGTCATCATCTTCTCCCTGGTCTGCTCGCTGCTGGTCTCCCTCAGCCTCGTGCCCATGCTGGCCTCCCGGCTGCTCACCACCCCCGCGGAAAACGGCAGGAAACGAACCGGATGGACGGGGCGAATGGCGGCCCGCGCCGACGCCCTGTTCCGGGGATTGGACACCGGCTACCGGGATTTGCTGCGCCGGGTGCTGCGCCATCGCTTCGTGACCGTCCTCGCCTCCGCCGCCCTGCTGGGGGCCAGCTTGCTCCTTCTGCCGCTCATCGGCACGGAATTTCTGCCGCCCAGCGACGAAGGGGAGGTCCGGGTCACCGGCGAAATGGAAATCGGCACCCGGCTGGACATCGTGGACCGGCTGACTCGGCGCATGGAGGCCATCGTCTTCCCCGCCGTGCCCGAGACGGTTTCCTCGGTGGTCAGCGTGGGCGCCTCCGGCTGGCGGCCCGGGGACGGCGCCCAAGGGGAAATCCGCCTCTCCCTGACTCCGGCGGCGGAGCGGACCCGCTCCAACACCGAAATCGCCGCCGATCTGCGCCGTCGGCTGGAGGGGAAGATTCCCGGCATGGAAATCCGCACCCGGGCTCCCCAGGGCCAGTTTCTGCTGGACCGGCTGCTGGGCGGGGACGAGGGGTTGACCGTGGAAATCCGGGGCTTCGAGCTGGCCACCCTGGACGCGCTGGCCGTCCGCGCCGCCGAGGCCATGGCCGACGTGCAGGGGATCACCGACATCGACGTGAGCAAGGAGGCCGGGGTTCCCCAGGAGGAAATCCGGGTGAACCGGGCCAAGGCCGCCGACCTGGGCCTCAGCGTCCGGGACGTGACCGAGGCGCTGGAAACCGCCGTGGCCGGCGCCCGAGCCGGGAATTTTCGAACCCAAGGCGACTCCTATCCGATCCGGGTGCAGCTTCGGGACGCCGAACAGCGGTCCATCGAAGAAATCCTGGACCTGACCCTGACCACGCCCTCGGGCGAGCAGGTGGCGCTGCGGAATCTGGTGACCGCCGATCCCGGCCGGGGTCCGGTGGTCATCCAGCGCAAGGATCAGCAGCGGCAGGTGACGGTGGAGGCCAACGTGGCGGATCGGGACCTGGGCTCCGTGGCCCGGGATGTCCAGGCCGCGCTGGACGCCATCCCCCGCCCCGTGGGCTACGACCTGATGGTGGCGGGCAATTTCGAGGAGCAGCGGGAGGCGTTCCACGAACTGGTGATTTCGCTGATTCTCGCGCTGGCGCTGGTCTACATGGTGCTGGCCTGCCAATACGAATCCCTCCGGGACCCGGTGATCGTCATGGTCTCGGTGCCGTTGGCGGCCGTGGGCGTGCTGGTCACGCTGTTTCTCACCCGAACCACCCTGAACCTCCAATCCTACATCGGCTGCATCATGCTGGGCGGCATCGTGGTCAACAACGCCATTTTGCTGGTGGATCAGGCGGGACGGCTGACGCGGGACGGCATGACGGTTCGGGAAGCCGTGGCCGAGGCGGGACGGCGGCGGCTGCGCCCCATTCTCATGACGACGTTGACCACCATCATCGCCCTGCTGCCCCTGGCCTTCGGGATCGGCGAAGGGGCCGACGCCCAGGCCCCGCTGGCCCGGGCCGTGGTGGGCGGATTGACCGGCTCCACCCTCATCACCCTGGTACTGATTCCCGTGGTCTACACGCTCTTTCACCCCGAACGGAAGGAAACATCGGTTTGATCCGCCCCGCTCGCCGGATTTTCGGCCTTCCGATCTTCCGCCTCAATGCCATTACGTTCCGCAAAATCCCCCCCCTTTTCCAAAGGGGGGCCGGGGGGGATTCCGGCGGTGATTTGAAATCCAACAGAATTTTTCCGCGATGCGGGATTTTTTTTCGAGAAGCCCCCTTTACCTTACCGGCATTGGTCCTTTGCCTGCTTCTGGGGACGACCGCATGCGTTCCCCCGGATCGCCGCCCGGTCTTCCAACCCGATTCCCACCGGGCGATGGCGTCGGAGCCGTCCGTGAAGCTCCCTGATTTCATCCAAGTCGAGGGGGAACCGCCAAGAACGCAAACCGGTGCGCCAACGAAAGACGACTCGGACGCCGACCTCCAAAACCTCACCGTCGAAGACGCGGTCCTGATGGCCTTGCGCCACAACCGAGACTTGCGGGTGGAGCGGCTGAATCCGGTGATCGCCGGGACTTTCGAACGCATCGAGCGGGGCGTCTTCGACCCCGAAATTTTCGCCGAGGCGGAGTTTTTCGACGAGGAAACCAGCGAAACGTCGCGCTCCACCGGCGAACAGTTCGGCGTCCAGGCCCGGAAAACCTCCGGGTCCGTCGGCGTCCGCCAGTTTCTGCCCACGGGAACCGCGGTGGAAGGGGAAATCCGCCAGAACCGGGACACCTCCAACCGTTCCCCGGAACAGCAAACCGCCCGCGCCGGGATCGGCGTCACCCAGTCGCTGCTGCGGGGATTCGGCCCGGCGGTGAATCTGGCCGCCGTCCGCCAGGCGGAGCTGGGCGCACGGGCCAGCGTCTATGAACTGCGCGGATTCGCCGAGGCGGTGCTGGCGGAAACGGAGTTGGCCTACTGGAATTTGGTGCTGGCGGAACGGGAGATCGCCATTTTCCAACGGTCCCTGGCGCTGGCCAAGCGGCAGCTCGACGAAATCGAACAGCGCATCGAGGTGGGCGTCCTGCCGGAGATCGAAGCGGCGGCGGCACGGGCCGAGGTGGCCCGGCGAGAACAGGCGCTTATCGACGCCCAAGGTTTATTGGAAGATCGCCGCCTGCGTCTGCTGCGGTTGTTGGGGGTGGATCGAATGGACCGGGTGATTTCGGCCGTCAGCGAGATCGGCGTGGAGCCGGAACCGATCACCGACCTTCCGGATCGATTGAAATTGGCGGAACAATCCCGCCCGGACCTGGGGGAAGCCCGCCTGCGGCTGGAACAGGATCGGCTGGAAACCATCGTCACCCGAAACGGCCGCCTGCCCCGACTGGAGCTGTTTTTGGATTTGGGGCTGACCGGGTTTGACGATACATTTTCGGGATCGTTCCAGGAGATGTCCGGGGAAACCTTCGACGTGACGGCGGGAGTGCGACTCAGTCAGGTGCTCGGGAACCGAACCGCCAAGGCGCGGGACGAGCAGGCCCGGGCCAACCGCCGGCAATCCGCCGAAGCCGTGGCGAATTTGGAGCAATTCGTCCGGTTCGAGGTCCGCCTCGCCGCCAACGAAGTGGAACGAGCGAGACGCCTCATCGCCGCCACGGCCCTCACCCGCGCCCTGCAGGAGGAAACCGTCGCCGCCGAAGAAGCCCGCTTCGAGGTGGGAACCTCCACCGCCATCCTGGTCGCCCAGGCCCAACGCGACCTCCTCGCCGCCCAGATCGCCGAAGTGGAAGCCTTGGTCACCTACCGCGAGGCGTTGATCCGGTTGTATTTGGCGGAGGGGAGTTTGTTGGGGCGGCGGGGGGTTCAAGTGGGAAACGCGGCGGTCGCCATCATCGGAAAAACCGAGAGCACCGGAGAATTCTCACGGGGGCCTGCTCCCGCGCCTTGATCGCCGGGGCGATTTGCGTGAAAGCCCGCTCCCGGATTCCGAAATCGAGGAACCGCAACCCATGACCGAACAACCACAAGAAAACCCCACGAAAACCCCGACCGTCGATTGGGAACGCCTGAAGGCCGTGCTGGAGGCGGAACCGACGGTGGAATTCGCGGTGGCGTTCGGCTCCTTCGCACGGGGGGAGGCGCGGGCGGACAGCGATTTGGACGTGGCGGTCCATTTTTCTTCGCCGCCGGAAGGCGTGGATGTGCTGGACTGGATGAACCGCCTCTCCCAAGCCGCCGGGCGGGAGGTGGATTTGGTGATTCTGAACCGGGCCTCGCCGTTTCTCCGCCATCGGGTGATGAAGGACCGGATGCGCCTGACGACCCGGGACGAATCGGCCTACGTCTGGTTCCGGGAAAAAACCATCCGGGATTACGACGAATACCTTTACATCAGCGGAATGGGACGGCTTTGATGGATCGAAAGATGGTGGAAGGGAAGCTGCGGCGGATGGAGAAATTCCTGCGCGAGCTGGAACACGCCGAACGGCCGGAGAATTACGCGGCTTTTTCCAAAAACGTGGTGTTCAAGCGGTTCGTGGAGCGGAACATCGAATTGTCCATCGAGCAAATGATCGACACCTGTCGCCATATCGTCAGCGCTCTGGACTTGCGCCAGCCGGAATCCTACGCGGACTGTTTCGGCATTCTCGCCGAGGCGAACGTGATTCCGACGGAGCGGACGGAGGTGTTCCAACAAATGGCGCGTTTCCGGAACTTGCTCATCCACGGATACGACGGCGTGGACGACGCGATCACCTTCGGCGTCTACACGAAACACCTCGACGATTTCCGTGCGTTCATCGGGGCGGTGCGGGAGTACATGACGGGAAGAGCTTGAAGCCCGTCCTTTTTGAACCGCTCCACCAGACGTTCAACGAAACGGCCCGCGAGAAAGGACTTCCACCGATCCAAAACGGCCAAGGGATGGAGTACGTTTCGGATTTTTCTTGCGCCGGGCCTCGCTGCGTTCTTTCCGGCCCATTTTCAAAATTCCTCTCGATGACAGCCGGTGGATGCAACCAAACGCATCGAAATTATCCCGTCGATCCGCCCAATCCTCGCCTACCGATAATGATAATACTCGACTCCGTACTTCCCCGCCTTGTAGGCCACCTTCCGGACGGTGGTCTTCAACAGCTTGGCCGACTGGGTGATGTTGCCCCGGGTGTTTTTGAAGGCGTCGATGATCATTTCGCGTTCCAGGCTCGCCACGGCCTCGTCCAGAGACTGGTCGGGCAGGGTGTTCGACTCCTTGCCGGTCTGGAGGCTGGGCGGCAGATGGTAGCTGTGGATCACGCCCTCGTCGCAGAGCAGCACGGCCCGCTCGATGCAGTTTTCCAGCTCGCGGACGTTGCCCGGCCAGTGATAGTCCATCAGCATGTCGATGGCGGGGGTGGAAAAACGACGAATCTCCTTGCCGTTTTCGTTGGCGTACTTTTCCAGAAAATGGTCCCCCAGCAACAGGATGTCGGTTTTTCGCTCCCGCAGCGGCGGCATGTAGATGGGAAAGACGTTGAGCCGGTAGTACAGGTCGCCCCGAAAGGTGCCCTCCTCCACCGCCTGCTCCAGGTTTTTGTTGGTGGCGGCCACCACCCGCACGGCCACCTTGATGGTCTTGTGGCCGCCCACCCGCTCGAACTCCCTCTCCTGAAGCACCCGCAGCAGCCGCAATTGCACGTCCGGGCTGATGGAGCCGATCTCATCCAGAAAAATCGTGCCTTTGTCGGCCTGCTCGAATTTCCCCAGCTTTTGGCGAACGGCGCCGGTAAACGCGCCCTTTTCGTGGCCGAACAGCTCGCTTTCGATGAGGGTGGCCGGAATGGCCGCGCAGTTCATCTTGACGAACGGCCCCTTGGCCCGCCGGCTGTTGTAGTGGATGGAGTTGGCCACCAGCTCCTTGCCGGTGCCGGATTCGCCCCGAATCAACACCGTGGCGTTGCTTTTGGAGACCTGGGAGATCATCTGGAAGACCTCCCGCATTTTGTTGCTGTTCCCCACGATGTGATTGATGCGGTATTTGTTCTCCAGCTCGCTTTTCAGCCGCCGATTTTCCTCCCGAAGCTGCTCCTTCTCCAGCCGAATGTTTTCCAGGTTGATGACGTGGCGAGCCACCATGGTGGCGACCACGCTGAGCAGCTCGGTGCCGTTTTTCAGGTCGTAGCTTTTTTCGTAGGCCCGGTCCACGCTGAGGGCGCCGATCACCTGATTGCTCTTTTTGATGGGCACGCAGATGAAGGAAAACTCTTCCTTGATCTTCCGGGTGTCGGTTCGGTCCAGAAAAAGCGGCTCTTCGCTGATCTTGGGGATGGCCACCGGGTTTCCGGTTTCGATCACCCGGCCGGTAATGCCCTCGCCCAGCTTGTATTTCACCCGCTCGATGGCGGTTTTGGGCAGGCCGTGGGCCACCTCGATGACGATCTCGTTGCGGAGAGGGTGGAGCAGGGTGATGGTGCCCCGGACCATGCTCATGGAATTGGAGAGGATGGCCAGGACTTTATAGAGGGATTTTTTCAGGTCGAGGTGCTCGTTGAGGGTTTTGCTGATCTCGTAGAGCAGGGTCACCTTCTCGATGGAGGCGATGACCTCGGGCGCCTCGGCGGATTTCGCCTCGGCGGCGGGGGTTTCGGTATCGGTCATGGGGCGCATCCGTTCCGGTTGGGGTTGAGCGTGACGCCGGGCGGGCGGGTGAAAGGCCCGGGGATTTCCCGGTTCGTTCCCGCGCCGACGAATATTCTTCCCCCATTATGGGCGCTTGCCGACAATTTTGCAATACGAATTTACAAAATTGGAACGCTTTTTGGAAAATTTTTCAGCCCCGCCAGCGTCGCCCGGATCACCATTTCCGGATTTCGGCCGTCGCAGGAAACCACGATGTCGGCGTACCGCCGATACAAGGGCTCCCGCTCGGCGAACAGGTCCGCCAGCGTCTGGCCGGGCGTTCGGGTCACCCCCCGGGCGTCGATGTCTCCCAGCCGGTCGGCCAGCGCCGTCAGGGAAAGGTCCAAAAACACCACCCGGCCGTCGGCCCGAAGATGGTTCATGGCGCCTTCGTCGTACACCACGCTGCCGCCCGTGGCCACCACGCAGCGGGCAACCGCCGTCTCCCGCACGTAAGCGGCCTCCAGGGCGCGAAACCGCTCCGTGCCCTCTTCCCGGATGATCCGGTGAAGCCCCCGGCCCTCCCGGGCCTGAATGACGATGTCGGTGTCCAGGAAATCGCGCTCCAGCCGCTTGGCCAGCAGCACGCCGATGGTGCTTTTCCCCGCCCCCGGCATTCCGATCAGCACGACGTTGGATTTTTCGTCTCCCATTGGGCGCCTCCTTTCCCGCGGCCGGATTCCGGAAAGGCGGCGCGGGACGCCGGCCCCCGGATCGCTCCTCGCCGCCGAAATCGGTTGGTAATTTGGGCCATTGGATGATATGAGGAAATGACAGGCGCGCACGGTCGCCGGCCGTTCGGAATCCGTACGTTCCCATCCGCTTCGACGCAATTCCCGGGCGGCGAATCGGCCCCGGCCGACGGCGCTTCCGTCATCCCCAACCCAAGGAGGCAACCATGGCTCTCAAGATTCTGGTAGCGTTCGACGATTCGGAAAACGCCATGCGGGCGGTGGAGCACGTGGCCCGGTTTTTCAACCCCGACAGCAAGGTCTCGCTGTTCAGCGTTTTTCAGGACACGGCGACCCTCTGCGATCTGCACGGCCCAGAGCTGACGCCCTATTTTCACTCCCAGCAATCCAATTTCTGCACCCTGGAAGAAAAAAAGAAGAACCAGGTGGTGGAGGCCCAGCGAAAGGCGAAGGCCGTGCTGACCGAAGCCGGATTCGCGGACGACAAGGTTTCTCTGAAAAGCCAGCCCAAAAAACTCGGAATCGCCCGGGACATCGTTCACGAGGCGGAAAACGGATACGACATTATTGTGATGGGACGGCGGGGCCTGTCGGCCATCAAGGAATTCTTCCTGGGCAGCATTTCCCAAAAGGTGCTCAGCCAAGCCAAAGACATTTCCGTGCTCATGGTCAACTGAGCGATCGTCGTCGGTTTTCGTCCAAGACGGAGCGGCCGGCCGTTTTTCCCGTTCTCATCCCCCGGCCCGGGCCGCTCCGCGTTCCGTCGCCGCCGGGAATTCCCCGCCGGCGGCGCGAATTCCTCCCGTCCAACGGCCGTCGGTCCCGTCTCCTTCAAGGACCGGCGGTCGGCCGGTACACGCCCGGCCGCGCCTCCTCGATCCGTCCCGCCGCCAAATCCCGGCCGATCAGCTCCCCCACCAGCGCGTCCAGGTCTTCGACCTCCGGATAAATCCGCTCGAAATACAGGGCGCACTCCGCCGTCAGACCCCGGCGGGAAAACTCCGCGTAGCCTTCCGCCAGAAAGCGGTAATCCGCCGTCAGCGCTCGGGCGTCTCCGGAAAAATGACGCAGAGGCGGCGGCGAGGTCATTTCCAGGGCCTGCGGTTCGCCGGCCAAATGGCGTTCGGCCGCCGCGATCCGCTCCGCCACCCGGCGGATGGTGAACAGCTCCATGGGAATATTGCCCAAGATGGCCTCCTGCACCAGCGCGTCGGTTTCGGCCTTGAGCCGCCGCAGGGCCCGCCGATCCCGGGTCCGGGTTTCAATCAGCCGGATGGCGAAATGGATGGCGTTGAGATAGTCGGTCAGCCAGGGATCGTCTCGGAATTTCATGGTTTCTTCGATCATGCGGCCTCTTTCCCCGAAGAATTGGTCGACGGAGAGTATACCGAACCCGGTTCGGGACCGCAACGCTCCACCGCGTTCCAACCGGAACGCGCCGAAATTCGCCCCGATCCCCACATGGACCGCGAATTCGTCCGATCGCCGGCATTGTTCGTAATTTGAAAGAAGACAAACCGACATTTCGGAAGGCTCGTCGAGGAAACATTCGAGAATGCGCAACCGAGGGTTCCACGAAAAGAACGGTCGGGTGCAAACGGAGCGGCGCGCAAAGCCCCAAAAACGCCGATCCCCCCTTCCCGGCGAACGGGAAGGGGGGACGGCTTACGGAGAGGATATGGCCGAACCCGGGTGGAGAGCCCGGGATATGGCTTGGAGAATCAGGACTGCTGGACGGGGCTGGGCTTCACCGAGGTCTGGGTGGCGGCCCCGGCCACCTTGGCCGCCGCGCCGCTTCCTCCGTAGGAATGGACCTCGAAGTCCGGGTAGGCCACGCCGCCGTGCTCGCTGTAGTCCAGGCCTTCCATCTCTTCCTCGGGGGAAACCCGGAGGCCGTTGGTGGCGGCGATGAGCTTGAACATGGCGAACGCGGTTCCGAAGGTCCAGACGAAGCAGGCCAGGATGCCCAGCAACTGCACGCCGATGATGGACATGGAGACGCCGCCCATGTTGAACAGGCCGGCCGCCAGGGTGCCCCAGGCGCCGCAGACGCCGTGAACGGAAATCGCGCCCACCGGATCGTCGATCTTCAGCTTCTGGTCGATGAACAGAACGGACATGACCACGATGACGCCGGCGATGGCGCCGATGACCACGGCGGAAAGCGGAGCAACGTTGGCGCAGCCGGCGGTGATGCCCACCAGACCGGCCAGGGCGCCGTTCAGGCTCATGCTGATTTCGGACTTCCCGAACTTGATCCAGGAGGTGACCATCGCCGCGATGGCGCCGGCGGCCGCGGCCAGATTGGTGTTGACGGCGATCATTGCGATGGAGGTGTCGGCGGTGGTGGTGGAGCCGGCGTTGAAACCGAACCAGCCCATCCAGAGAATGAAGACGCCCAGGGCGGCCAGCGGAATGTTGTGGCCCAGGATCGGGCGAATGCTCCCGTCCTTGGCGTATTTGCCCATGCGGGGACCCAGCACCATGGCGCCGGCCAGCGCGGCCCAGCCGCCCACGGAGTGAACCACGGTGGAGCCGGCGAAGTCGATGAAGCCAAGCCCTTCCAGCCAGCCGTCGCCCTTGTACAGGCTGCCCCAGGCCCAGCTTCCAAAAATGGGATAGATCAGCGCGGTCAGAATGGCGCTATAGATGAGGTAGGCGGTGAATTTGGTCCGCTCCGCCATGGCGCCGGAGACGATGGTGGCGGCGGTGGCGGCGAACACGACCTGAAACATCCAGAACACCAGCACCCACTGGTCGCCGTCGGGGCTGAAATCGGAGAGGAAAAACCCGGAGGTGCCGAACCATCCCCCGGCCGAGGTGCCGAACATCAGGCCGAAGCCGATGGCCCAGTACATGATGGAGCCCATGGAGAAGTCCATGAGGTTTTTCATGAGAATGTTCACCGCGTTTTTGGCGCGGGTAAAGCCGGCCTCCACCATGGCGAAACCGGGCTGCATGAAAAACACCAGAATGGCGGCGATCAGGGTCCAGAGATAGTTGGCGTGGCTTTGCACCGTATCCGCGGTGGCGGGGTCCTGGGCCCACGCGCCGGTGAAGCTTGGCAAAATTACGGCCAGTGTCAGCAACAAGGATTTCATGTCGGGTTTCCTCCTCCTGGGTGATTATGAAAAACGGTTGAACCAAAAAACGCGATCCGCTTGACGGCCTTCATCCTTGGGATCAAGATACAGCAAGTCTCGTGCCATGAAGTTTTTTAAAAACCAAACCATTGATATCAATAAATAATCTTTAAATGCCCACAAAACGATTTCTTGTTTTTGTTTTACATTTTTGTTTCCCTTCTCGCTTTTTCGGAACATTATCGTGGGCTTTTGGAACAAAAACGTAACGGCGGGCCGGATTCAATTTCCCTTTGACAGGTCAAAGGCGACTGCCGTATTTTGATGGATTTGCACCTTTCAAACCCGACGGAACCCTACAAACCCGACGGCCCGGCCGGCGTTTGGACCCGTTTCGACGGCGTCCGCCCCGGGCCGGCGGCTTCGTCCCGGCTTTTCCGCCGTATTTCGCAAGGAAACCGGCTCCGGCGACGCCGCGTTACCGCCCCGGAAAAAGGTCATGACCCAAACCACCCGCGAACATTTCAACCTGCTGTGCAGCATCGGCGACTTGGCGGCGCTGCTGACCGGAAGCCACGACATCCAAGGTTTCCTTCAGCGAACCGTGGAGCTGGTGGCCCGCCACCTCAAGGCGGACGTTTGCTCCATCTATCTCAACGACGAAAGCTCGGACGAACTGGTGCTTCAGGCCACCCTGGGGCTGAACCCGGAGGCGGTGGGTCGCGTCCGCATGAAGTCGGGCGAGGGGCTGGTGGGCGCCACCTTCGCCTCGCTGCGGCCCATCCGCGAAGCCCACGCGAGCTGCAATCCCCATTTCAAGTATTTCGAAGAAGCCGACGAGGACCGGTTCGAATCCTTTTTGGCCGTGCCCATCCAACGCGGGGTGCAGCGAATCGGGGTGCTGGTGGTGCAGCACGAAAGCCCCGACTATTTTACCGAGACCGACGTCATGGCGCTCCGGGCCTCGGCCTCGCAGCTCGCCGGGGCCGTGGAAAACGTCCGGCTTCTCATCGACCTCTACGAGGCCACCGGACAGGCCCCGCCCCCCAGCTTTCCATTGGAAATGCCCGCATTCATCCGGGGGCGGATCGCCGCGGGCGGATTCGCCCACGGCCCGTCCAGCTTTCTGCGCAAAAGCCACACCGCCCTGCTGGCCGGGGATTCCCGGAGCTGCCGCCGGCTGACCCTGGACGATTTCCACGAGGCGGTTCGACGCACCGCCGAACAGCTCATGGACCTGCAATCCCGTCTGGCGGAGCGACTGCCGGAGAGCGCGTCGTTGATTTTCACCGCCCATTTCATGATCCTGAAGGATCCCAAGTTCACCCGACGGGTCGTGGACGCCGTGGAGGCGGGGGCAAGCCCGCCGGACGCGGTTCGAGCGGCGGCCCGTCATTACATCGGAATTTTTTCCGGCAGCGCCCACGCCTACATCCGGGAAAAGGCCAGCGACATGGAAGACTTGGCCGGCCGCATCCTGAAGAATCTTCTCCGGGATCCGACGGAGGAACCGACGGCGGACCAGGGCCGGATCGTGGTGGCCTCGGAGCTGTATCCGTCCGAAATCCTCAAGCTGGCCTCGGAAAACGTGGCCGGATTCGTCCTGGCCAAGGGCGGCGTCACCTCCCACGTCTCCATCCTGGCCCGCTCGCTCAAAATCCCCATGCTCATCGCCGACTGGCCCGGCATTCTGGAGCTGCCGGAAGACACGCCGCTTCTCCTGGACGGCGGCGTCGGCAATATCTACATCAACCCCGACGAAAAAGTGATTTCCCAGTTCGAATCCCACCGGGAGGCCCGACGCAAGGCGGCGGCGGTCCCCCGGGAGGTCTGCCCCATCACCCGCTCCGCCGACGGGGTGCGGGTGCGGCTGATGGCCAACATCAATTTGCTCAGCGAGTTGAAGACCGCGCGGGACCTCAACGCGGAAGGCGTGGGGCTGTACCGAACCGAATTTCCGTTTCTGGTGCGCCCGACGTTTCCGTCCGAGGAAGAGCAGTACGTCATTTATCGGCGGCTTTTCCAGGAAATGAAAGGCCGAGAGGTAACCATCCGAACCCTGGACGTGGGCGGCGACAAGGCGCTTGCCTACGCCAACGGCACGGCGGGAGCAAATCCGGACCTGGGGCTCCGTTCCATTCGATTCTCCCTGCATCACCGCAACGTGTTCGAGGGGCAGATTCGGGCGATCCTTCGGGCGGCGGCGGGGGCGGAAAATGTGCGGATCATGTTTCCCATGATCTCTTCGCTGGACGAGTTCCGGGAGGCCCGGAGCGCGCTGCTGGAATGGCGGGACATGCTGAAGGCGGAAGGGCTCGACCATCACCCCGATCCCGAGGTGGGGATAATGGTGGAGGTGCCCTCGGTGGTGGAGCTGATGCCGGCCTTCGCCCGGGAGGCGGATTTTTTCTCCATCGGCACCAACGATTTCGTCCAGTACACCCTGGCGGTGGACCGGGGCAACGAACGGGTGGCGGGCTACTACCAGCCCCACCATCCGGCGGTGCTGCGGGGGCTGGCGCGGATCGTCCGCGCAGCCTCGGAAGCCGGGCGCGACGTGGCGGTCTGCGGGGAGATGGCCCACGAACTCCAGTTCATTCCATTCCTGTTGGGCATCGGCGTCCGAAGCCTCAGCGTGGATCCCCAGTATCTGCCCATGGTGCAGGAACGCATCGCCCACCTGCGGATCGCCCGAGCCGAACGCCATGTGGAATCCCTGCTGGCGGAGGACACCACCGCCGGAACGGCCGAAATCCTGAACAAAAGGGCGGGAACATGTTGACGACCCGTCGGGGACGGAGCGGGGCGCGGGGCCTCCTGCTGGGAATTCTCTTGGCGGCCGTCGGCGTGGGATGCGCGGATGCGGACGCGGAGACGCCGATCCGGAGATGGGTTCCCCGGGCGGCGGCCGAATGGCCCCACGACGCCCGGGCCTGGACCCAGGGACTGGTGTTTCACGGCGGTGTCTTTTACGAAAGCACGGGGCTGTACGGCCGTTCCTCCCTTCGCCGGGTGGCCCCGGAATCCGGCGGGGTGCTGAACATCCACCGGCTGGCCGACGATTTCTACGGCGAGGGGTTGGCGCTGGTCGGGGATCGGTTGATCCAGGTCACCTGGAAAAACGGCACCGGATTCGTCTACCGTCGGTCGGATTTTCAACGGGAACGGACCTTCGCCTACGAGGGGCAGGGCTGGGGGCTGGCCTGGAACGGGGAGCGGCTGATCCTGAGCGACGGAACGCCGGAGCTTCGATTTTTGGACCCGGAAACCTTCGAGGAAACCGGGCGGCTGACGGTGCTGCGGGAGGGCGAGCCGTTACGGGGCCTCAACGAGCTGGAATGGGTCCGGGGGGAACTTTACGCCAATGTCTGGCCCACCGACCGGGTGGCGGTCATCGATCCGGGAAGCGGGCATGTGACCGGGGAATTCGATTTGTCGGGGCTGCGGGCGCGGCTCGATTCGGAGAACTCGGGCGATTCCATTACCGCCCCGCCGGACGTGGCCAACGGCATTGCATACGACGCCGAGGGCGACCGGCTGTTCGTCACCGGGAAATTTTGGCCGAAGGTGTTTGAAATTCGGTTGGAAGCCGTCGATTCAGAATAAGTCGGATCGACAGCGCTTCGGACGGAAGTCACTTCCCGGTAAAGGACGAACCATGAAAAACAAATCCCTCCAAATCCGCAACAGCACCGCCGAATTCCTGATCTTCACCGTTCAGCGCGGCGAACAAGGCGTCGAAGTCCGCTACGAAGACGAAACCATCTGGCTTTCCCAAAAGCTGATGGCGACGCTGTTCGACGTGACGGTGCCGACCATAAACGAGCACCTTTCAAACATTTACGAGCAGGGCGAACTTACTCGCACCGCAACCATTCGGAAATTCCGAACAGTTCAAATAGAAGGTAAGCGGGAGGTGACCCGTAGCATTGATTATTACAACCTCGACGCAATCATCTCCGTCGGCTACCGGGTCAACTCCGTCCGCGCCACCCAATTCCGCCAATGGGCCACCCAAATCCTCCGGGAATACGCCATCAAAGGCTACGTCCTGGACCGAAAGCGCATGGAAAACGGCGCGTTCCTCGGCGAAGACTATTTCGAGCGGCTCCTGGAGGAAATCCGGGAAATCCGGCTCAGCGAGCGCCGATTTTACCAGAAAATCACCGACATCTACGCCACCGCCATC
>CAYFVR010000021.1:24251-26989 GCA_964346545.1 uncultured Desulfobacterales bacterium
GCTCAGCGAGCGCCGATTTTACCAGAAAATCACCGACATCTACGCCACCGCCATCGACTACAACAAGGACGCCCCGACCACCCGGGACTTTTTCGCCAAGGTCCAGAACAAACTCCACTTCGCCATCCACGGCCACACCGCCGCCGAAATCGTCATGCAACGGGCCGACGCCGCCAAGGACCATATGGGCCTGACCTCCACGGAAAGACGAACTCGGCCAGAGGAACGCCGAAATGACTTGGTGCGCGAAACCCGCGACGGGATAGACCGTTCCCGGCCATTCCCAAAGGAGCCAGTTTTATGCTGACCGCCTTCACTCTAAAAAATTTCAAAAGCTATCGGGACGCGCACCTCCCCCTGGCGCCCTTGTCGATCCTGATCGGGGCCAATGCCTCGGGAAAAAGCAACGCCATCGAAGCGTTGCGCCTCCTCTCTTGGCTGGCGGAAGGACAAAAACTGTTCAACATCCAACATGTCGTCCAGCGTTCCGAACGGATCGTTCGGGGGCGGCTTGCCACGCTTGGATATCACGGATCGGAGAACTTCGGCTTCGGCTGCGAAACGGACGAGGAGGACTGGAAACGGCTTGATATGACCCTGACGCTCCGAGAAGACGAGCTTCACATCACCGGGGAATCCATCACGTCCCCAAACCAAACCGTCCCATTATACCAATTGGATGGACCTTCGGAGGGCATCGGAACCGACGTGCGGGTGGCCTACAACAACTTCGCCAGAGGCGGGAAGAAGCCCCACATTCTTTGCAGCGATCAGCAACCCATTTTCACCCAATTGGACACCCCGGCCCGCTATCCGGACACCCAAAAAACCGCCGCCCGAATCATTCCCGAGACGGTTCGGAATTATCAATCCCATTTGGGCAACATCCTTTTCCTGGACCCGGTTCCGGCGCGTATGCGGGACTACAGCTTCGTTTCGGAGCGCCGCCTTTTGGGCGACGGCTCCAATCTTTCCAGCGCCCTTTTCGCGTTGTGGGGGGAAGAGTCCCAGGCCGGTGAAGAACCGTACGCCTCCAACCGGGGGAACATCCTCAAATTCATCCAAAGCCTTCCGGAGCAGGACATCCAGACCGTGGGATTCCTCTTCGGACCCCGCAAGGAAGTCATGCTGGAATTGGTGGAAACCTTCGGCGGCACGGATCGCCGGTACGACGCCTCTCTTCTTTCCGACGGAACCCTGCGGGTTCTCGCCATCGCCGCCGCCATGCTTTCCGCCACGGAAGGCAGCCTCGTGGTCATCGAGGAAATCGACAACGGCGTCCATCCCAGTCGCGCCCGGCTTCTACTGGACCAGATTCAATCCATCGCCCGGCGACGTTCCCTCCGCGTCCTGCTTTCCACCCACAACCCGGCGCTGCTGGACGCCCTTCCCGACGCCGCCATTCCCGACGTGGTGTTCTGCTACCGGGACCCGGAAGAAGGAGACAGCCGCCTGGTCCGCCTTCAGGACGTTCCCGATTATCCGGAATTGATCGCCCAAGGAACATTGGGCCATTTGATGACTGCGGGAATCCTGGAACAATTCGTCAAATTTCATCCGGGGAAAGAGAAACGAAAAAGGCAGGCATTGGCATGGCTGGAATCCCTGGAAGGTCAGTCTCACCGACCTGTCCATCATCAAAGAATGGGAACGGACCCGGTCTCTCCACGCCATGAGCCGGGTGTTGATCTGGTCGTTGGATTCGGATTTGGCGGGATACGATTTTCGGGGAAGCGCCGATTGAGCAAGCAGGGCGTCCCGCCTACTCGTCAGCCGGGCAATTGCATTGGAAACCGTTTGGAACGGTTTCCCCCTCCACTACCGCCGGTTTCTACCGACTGGCCTGGACAAACGCCAACCCGACTTCATTTCTTCGGCCGAAACGCCTTGATCCGCTCCGGATTCGTGGTGAGGTACGGCCCCTCGATCAAATCGATGCAGTAGGGGATGGCCGGGAAGACGGCGTCCAGACATTCGCGGATGGCTTTGGGTTGGCCGGGGAGGTTGACGATGAGCGCGGCGCCCCGAATGCCGGCGGTCTGGCGGGAGAGGATCGCCGTGGGCACCGCTTTGAGGGATTCGGCGCGCATCAGCTCCCCGAAGCCCGGCATCATCTTTTCGCAGACGGCCTCCGTGGCCTCCGGGGTGATGTCCCGCCGGGCCGGACCGGTGCCGCCGGTGGTCACGACGAGGCAGCAGCCGTCGGCGTCCACCATCGTTTCCAGCGCGGCCGTCAAGGCGGCCATTTCGTCGGCCACCACCCGATAGACCGGTTCCCAGGGCGAGGTCAGCACCTCGGACAGGTATTCCCGGATCGCCGGGCCGCCCCGATCCTCGTATTCGCCCCGGCTGGCCCGGTCCGAAACCGTCAGAATGCCGATTTTGGCGGTCGTGGGTTCGCTCATGGTTGTCTTCCATTTCTTCGGTGATTGAATCTCGCGGCGGAAGGCGAAGCCACGGCGCCTGGGGATAAATCCCCAGGCTGATTCCGAAAAAGCCCGCTAAAGCGGGCTCAAAATATTTCCGACCAATTTATGAGAACGAGCACCCTTTAGGGTGCTTTTTCGGGATGAGCCAGGATTCATCCCCTGGCGGCAAGAACGGCATAGTCATTCCAGCAAATCACCGTAAGCCTCGATACCGCAGCTCGGGTGCTGCAACGCCATTCCAACAACGCCCGCAGGAACGCTTCATTCTCCCGGTCGCATCCGCCGCCCTTCCCGCCCGGGATCAATCCT
>CAYFVR010000022.1:0-2573 GCA_964346545.1 uncultured Desulfobacterales bacterium
CAATCCGTCGCCGCCAGGTCCGCGCCCGAGGCCGCCAGCTTCCGCCTCAAATCCGAACCGATTTCCCGGCTTAATTCCATGTTCTCCGCCTTCATCCCCCAACTTCCGGCCATGCCGCAGCAGCCGGCCGACAGATCGACGACTTCGGCGCCGGGCAGGGAGCGGAGCAGCGCCAGCGAAGCGCCGTCGTCTTGGGTCCCCCGCAGATGGCAGGGCGCATGGTAGGCAATCCGCCCCGCGTTTCCGGTCAATTCCAGCCGTTCCCGATATTCCAGCAGCAACCGGCTCGCCGAGATCACGCGTTCTCCAACGGAGCGAACCAGCGGCGAATCGTTCAGATAACGCCATTCCTCCCGCAGCGCCAGCCCGCAGGAGGAGCAGGTCACCGCCACGTAATCCACGTCCCGCAGCAGGGATTCCCATCGGGCCAGATTAACCGCCACCCGCGCTTTCGCCGTTTCGGCCATACCTTTGGCCAGCATGGGCAGGCCGCAGCAGTGCTGCTCGGGAACCGTCACCGCCATCCCGGCGGACCGCATCAGCCGCACCGCCGCTTCGCCTACTTCCGGCGTCAGGTACCGGGCCGCGCAGCCCGCGAAAAAGAGCACCCGGGGATGGCCCGTTCCCCGCCGCGAAACCGGATTCCGTTCCGCGAACGCGTCCACTCCCAACCGCTCCCGCAGCTCCCGCCCCGCGAAGGCCGGCAATGGACGTTTCGCGGAAATCCCGGTCAGTCGCTCTCCCAGGGCGCGAAACAGCGGCGCTTCCGCCACCGGTCCCGCAACCGCCGCCAGTTTCCGCAGATGCCGTCCCGCCGGTTCCGCCGCCGTCAGCAGATGGTCCGCCGGGGAAATGCCGAACCTTCGAGCGTAGGCCGCCCGAACCTCCATGGCCAGCTTGGGAATGTTCACCCGGCTGGGGCACTCCCGCAGGCAGCTTCCGCAGCCGATGCAGCGGGAGATCACGTCTCGAACCGCCGCGTCGAAGAGGGAATGGTCCGATAGTCGTCCGGCGGCCAGATTCCGCAGCAGATTGGCCTTGGCCTTGGGCGCGTCGGCCTCGTCCCGGGTGGCCTTGAACACCGGGCACATCCGGGTGGCGTCGGTCACGGTGGCGCATTTGGAACAGCCGTGGCAGGATTCGATTTCCCGCGACAACCCGTCCGGCCATTCCAGCGCCGTCTTCCCGACCGGCGGCCGGGCGGAATAATCGGCACCGAATCGAAGGTTCTTCCGCATCTGATCGGGATCGTGCCGGGTGATGATTTCGGGATTGAAAATTTCTGCCGGGTCGAGCAGGGATTTCACTTGGGAAAACAGCGGATAAATCGCGGGATACTGACGACGGATGTAGGGGCTTCGCAGCCGTCCGTCGCCGTGCTCGCCGGAAACCGCGCCGCCCAATCCGTGGACCAGCGCGAAGAAGTCGTCGGCGATGGGTCGAAGCCGATCCACATCCGCCGGGTCTTTCAGATTCAGCAGCGGCCGGGTGTGGAGCAGCCCCTTGGCGATGTGGCCGTAGGTGACGAAATCGACCCCGTGGTTCCCGAGAATCCGATAAATGCCTTCGAAATAATCCACCAGCCGGTCGGTGGGAACCGCCGCGTCTTCGATGAGCGCCAGGATTTTCCGCTCGCCCTTGAGCCGGTAAAGGATCGGCACCGCCGCCTTGCGCACGCCCCAAAAATCGGATTTTTCTTCCGGGGTCACCGCCATGTGAACCCGGTCGGTAAAGCCGCCGGAGGCCAGCAGTTCCGTCGCCGCCCGCGCGTTTTCCACGCAGTCGGGATCGTCGAATTCCACCAGGAGGATATTGTCCACGTCCGCCGGAATGGCGGAGCGGAGCGCCGGGGCCTCGCTTCGGGCCAGGCGCAGCAGGGAGCGGTCCATGATCTCGATGCCCGACGGTCCCATGGGCAGAATTGCCTGAACCGCCCGGGCCGAGGCGACGATGTCGTCCATGAAGGCGACCACCAGCGTGTCCCGCTCCGGCTTGGGCAGCAGCCGAAAGGTGAGGCGGGTCGCCACGCCCAAGGTTCCCTCGGCGCCGACGATCAGACGGCGGAGGTCCAGCCGGTCGTCCCGGACGAGGTCGCGCAGATTGTATCCGGCGGTGTTGAAACGGGTGTCCGGATAGGCGGCGGAGATTTCCGCTTCGTGGTCGCGGTAGAGTTCCGCGATGGATCGGAGATTTTCCGGCAGGTCGGGGATGGGCGTTGCCAGAATTTCGGTAAGACGGATCGTCCGGCCGTCTCCGGTCACCAGCTCGGCGTCCTCCAGGTAATCGGCCACGTTGCCGTATTTGACCGAATGGGCGCCGCTGGCTTTGGTCCCGGCCATGCCGCCGAAGGTGGCGTATTCCCCGCTGGAGGGGTCGGGCGGAAAGAACAGCCCCTCGTTTTTCAATCGGGCCTGGAGTTCCCCGAATCGATATCCCGGCTCGCAGGTGAAGGTCCGGTTTTCCAGGTCCAGCTCCAGCAGCCGGTTCATGAACTTGGTGAAATCGACGATGATCCCCGGCCCGACCGCCGACCCGCACAGCCCGCTGCCCGCGCCCCGGGCGTGAATTGGCAG
>CAYFVR010000022.1:2673-20197 GCA_964346545.1 uncultured Desulfobacterales bacterium
CCATCGCTTCCGAAGCCGCCTCGGGATCGCGGCCGGCGATGGCCTCCACGATGGCGCGGTGCTGGGCCAAGAGCTGGTCGTAGACGGCGCGGTCGTCGTACAAATCGGTGTACACGGCGTGGGTCACCCGTTTGATCCAGTCGGAGATGGTTTCCATGATGTGGGGCAGAAAACGATTTCCGCCGGCGCGGGAAATCAGAAAATGGAGCCGGAAATTCATCTCGTGGCCCCGGGCCCGCTCTTTCCGGGCCGCGGCCATGGCGGCGACGATCTCGCGCATTTCCCGGATTTCGGCGTCGGAGGCCCGTTCCGCCGCCCGGGCGGCGGCCCAGGTCTCCAGCTCGTTGCGGACTTCCATCAGGTCGAACAGAAAATCCTCCCGGCCCACCAGCACCGCCCCGGCCTCGGCCAGCGGGGCCTCGGTGACCGATTTGATGAAGGTCCCCTCGCCGTGCCGCTGCTCCACGAAGCCCAGACATTCCAGCTTTAAAATCGCCTCCCGCACCGAGGACCGGCTCACGTCGAACAGGGCCGTCAACTCCCGTTCCGACGGAAGCCGCTCGCCGGGGCGCAACCGTCCAGACGCGATCAGCTCCTGGATTTGATCGCAAACCCGATGGCTGACCTTTCGCTGCGGGATTTTCTTGAACAGATTATGCATGGGCTTACCGGCCATTGGCCGCCAATTCGGCCGCGGTTTCGGCCTCCCGAAGAATCAGCATTTTCTGCGCCGCCACCAGCCCGGCGAAGAGGAGCGCCCCGCCCACGTGCAGATGCATTTTGGGCCACAGACAGAGGGTCGCCGCGGCCAGGTACCCCAGCCGGAACCACCAGTTCAGCCGTTTCAAGTGAAATCCTTCGAAAAACACGGCGGCGCAGAACATGCCCAAGGTGGCCAGGATGGCCGTTTCAAACACCTGCCAGGTCGGCCCCTGGAACAGCAGCGGAGAATACACGAACAGCAGCGGGATGATGTAGATTCCCTTGGCCAGCTTCCAGGATTCGAACCCGGTGGCCAGCGGCTTGCTGCCCGCGATGCCCGAGGCGGAATAGGCCGCCAGACAGACCGGCGGGGTGACGTTGGCGTCCTGGGAGTACCAGAAGATGAGCATGTGGGCCGCGATCAGAGAGGTGCCCATCATCTCCATGGAGGGGGCGGCCAGCACCGCCAGCACGATGTAGGAGGCGGTCACCGGAAGCCCCATGCCCAGCACCAGGGAGGCGATGGCCACAAGCACGATGGTGACGAACAGGTTGCCGCCGGAGATGGCCGAGATCATGATGGAAAACTTGATCCCCGCGCCCACCATCAGCACCACGCCGATGACGATGCCGGAACACAGCAGAATGACGCCGGTGGAGATCATGTTTCGCGCGCCCAGGGCCAACGCGTCGATCACGTCCATGGGTTTCATGCGGGTTTTGACGTTGAACCAGCTCGCCACCACGATGGATCCGATGCCGGCGCAGGCGGCGAAGGTGGGCGTGTAGCCGTAGATCAAAAGCCCCATGAGCACTCCGATGGGCAGGAAGAAATGCCAGCCGTCCCGGAGCACGTCCATGATTTTGGGGATTTCGTGGTCTTCCAGCGTCTTGAGCCCCATTTTCCGGGCGCGGATGTGGACGAAAAAGGCGACCGTCAAAAAGTAGATCATCGCCGGGAGAATGGCCACGCCGACGATGGTCAGGTAGGGAATCTGGGTCCACTGGCTCATGATGAATGCGCCGGCGCCCATGATGGGCGGCATGAGCTGGCCGCCGGTGGATGCCGCCGCCTCCACGCCGCCGGCGAACTGGGGCCGAAAACCGACCTTTTTCATCAACGGGATGGTGATGGAGCCGGTGCCCACGGTATTGGCCACGGCGCTGCCGGAAATGGAACCCATCAGCCCGCTGGCGAACACCGCCATCTTGGCCGGGCCGCCCACCATTTTGCCCATCATGGCCACGGAAAGCTGGATGATGAAGTCCCCCGCGCCCGATTTCAGCAGAAACGCCCCGAACAGGACGAAGAGAAAGACGAAGGTGGAGGAGATGGTGGCGATCTGGCCGAAAATGCCGTCCGGCGCGAAATACATCCGGTAGAGCATTCGCTCCACGGTGACGCCGGGAAAGTTCCAGAGGCCGCCCATGTATTTCCCGAACCAGAGCGCGTAGCCCAGAAACACGGCCGCGATGGACGGAATGATGTAGCCGGCGGTCCGTCGGGTGATCTCGATCATCAGCACGATGGCGATGGCGGCGAAAATCAGGTCCACCTGGGTGGGCACTTCGTTGCGGGCGTGCAGGGCGTCTTCGAACAGCACCAGATAGGCGCCGGTGACCACCGAAAGAATCGCGAGGCCGTAATCCAGCGGCAACGTCTGCCGGGCGAACCGTTTGACGGGCGGGTAGATGAGGTAGCCCATGAACAGAATGAAGGCGAAGTGGATGGCGTTGCGCTGGATTTCCGGCATGATGCCGACGGTGTTGATCCAAAGATGAAACAGGGACATGGCCACGCCGACCCAGTAAATGACCCGGAGGTGAATTCCGGAAAGACGGCGTTGGGCGGCCAAGACTTCTCCGCCTTTTTCCTCCTGGAGGGCTTCGGATGGACCGGTGCCGGGTTTGACGGCCTCGGGGGATTCGGACATGGGAACTCCGATGGGAATGAACCGGCGGGACCGGAGCGGCCCCGCCGGAACGTTAATGGCGAATCGCTATTCGGCGGCCTTCAGTGCCTCGGGAACCTCGATGCCCTGTTCCTCGTAGTATTTCAGCGCGCCGGGATGCAGCGGCACCGGCAGCCCCACGATGGCCCGCTCCAGGCTCATGGCCGTGGTGGCCTTGTGGATGCCCACCAGGAAGGGCAGATTCTCGTAGATGGTCTTGGTGATTTTGTAGACGGTTTCCTCGGAGATGTCGGGCCGCACCGCCAGGAAGTTGGGCTGGGAAATCGTGTTGATGTCTTCTTCCTGACCCGGGTAGGTGCCGGCCTTGACCACGAAACGATCCCAGATCGGATATTCCGCGTTGATGGTGGCGAGCTGGTCGTCGGTGAAATCCAGCACTTCGACCCGTTTTTCGCCCATCTGGGCGTAGAGCTGGGTGACGGCGGCCACGGGCGGGCCGGCGGGGGTGTTCATGCCGGCGATGCGGCCGTCCATCATGGCCTGGGCCGAGGGGTTGTAGCCCAAAAATTCAAGCTGAAGATCGGCTTCCGGGTCGATGCCCAGTGCGGAGAGGATCGTCCGGCCGGAGCCTTCCGTCCCGCTTCCCCGCTTGCCGATGGAAAACTTGTCGCCCAGGTTTTCGAGGTCCATGATGGTGCCGGTTTTGGCGTATTTCTGGAGCACGGTGAAATGTTCCACGTTTTCCCAGAGCATCGTTAGCGAACGAAAGTCCTTGACGGCCCGCCCTTCGTAGGGCCCTCGGCCTTTGTAGGCGTTGAGGCCGAACAGCGCCTGAAGGATGGCCAGATGGGCCTCGTTGTTCTTGAGCATCTGGACGTTTTCGCCGGAGCCGGCCGAATTGATGGCGGTGGCGGTGATCTGGTCGTTCTTGGCCAGCTTGACGCTGATGAGGGTGCCGATGGCCACGCCCACGGGGTAATAGGTGCCGCCGGTGGTGGCGGTGGCGATGATCAGGCTGTCCGCCGCTTCGGATTCCGCCGGTGCCATGGAAAAAATCAGCGCGAAGGCGATCAGGGTTGCCAGCATTTTTTTCGTCATTGCCCCTCCTTGAAGAATGAGATTTCAATTGGGCGGAACCGTTCCGCCGGTATCACCGTTGGCCTGGCCGGCGGGTCGGTTTTGAAGCCGGAGGCCGTTTGCCGCGAGAGGAGACGGCCGTTGGCGGCCGCTTGTGGAAATGGTGGATATCTGGTAGTCAGAGGTCAGACCACTGTTACCGAATTGAATAAAGGATGTCAAGTCCAATGCGCTATCCATCATTCATTGAACGGGATTTTCCTTTTCCGCGGTTCCATCGAGCGCGGCTCCGGCGAGCCACCTCCGCCATCGAGTCGTTGGCGGACGAACTGACGGAGCCGCTGGACCGGGCTTTGGCGGAATCCGGGATTCGGACGGGCCACCGGGTCGCGGTGGGCGTCGGGAGCCGGGGCATCGATCGCTTGCCGGAGCTGGTTGCGCTGGTTTGCGGTCGAATTCGGGAGATCGGCGCCGAGCCGTTCATCGTGCCGGCCATGGGCAGCCACGGCGGCGCCACGCCGGAGGGGCAGGGGAAGGTGCTGGAACATCTGGGCGTGACCGAGGAATCCGCGGACGCGCCGGTGGTTTCCTCCCTTGCGGTTCGCCAGGTGGGGACCGTTCGGGAAAACGTGCCGGTCTGGTTTTCCGCCGACGCGCTGGACGCCGACCATTCCATCTGCATCAACCGGATCAAGCCCCACACCAAATTCAAGGCGGAGGTGGAAAGCGGGCTGTTCAAAATGCTCTGCGTCGGGATGGGCAAGCACGAGGGGGCCATGGCGTTTCACGATCACGCCTTGCTTCGCGGCTTCGCGCCGCTGCTGCGGGAGATGGGCGCGGCGCTGCTTTCCGAGACCAATTTCCGCTTCGGCCTGGCGGTGGTGGAAAACGAAAGGGATCGGATTTGCCACGCGGAGCCGGTGATGGCGGATCGAATGGCGGAACGGGAGCCCGAACTGCTGAAAATGGCCAAGAATCGGTTTCCCGGACTCCCCGTGAAGGCGGCCGACCTGCTGGTGATCGGTCGAATCGGAAAGGAAATCAGCGGCTCCGGGATGGACCCCAACGTCACCGGCCGGGCGTTTGATCTGAAGGAAAGCGATTTCTCCGAGGTCTTTCACGCCACCCGAGTGGTCCTGCTCCGCCTTTCCGAAAAGACGGCCGGAAACGCCATCGGCCTCGGCAACGCCGACATCGTCACCGAGCGGATATTCCGGGAAATGGATTACGAGGCGACGCTGATCAACGCCCTCACCAGCCGATCCCTCCACAAGGCCTTCATTCCCATCCGGATGCCCACCGAGGAAAAGGCCATCCAGGCCGGTTTCGCCACGGTGGGCCCGATTCCGCCGGAGAAGGTGCGGGCGATTTTGATCCGGGATACGATGCAACTGGATGAAATTTGGGTGAGCGAGGCGCTGCGGGAAGAAATGGGGAGTAAAAAGGACGCATCGGTGGAATCTCCCGAGGTTTTGCGGTTTGACGGGGACGGGAACTTGGCGGCGCCGGGCCTGTTTTCGGAATCGGGATGAGCGATTTTTTGGACCAATTTCCGCTTATTTTGGCGGTTTCCATGGGATTCAGCGTTTTCCCGCGCGGCGCCAATCGAATGGTACGGACGCCCATTTTTGGATCGACTTTCGCGTCAAACTTGGTGTAAAACAAATTGTTTCGGGATTGGCGAGCGCCAAACCCGTCGCGAGGCGGGGACGAAAAGCCGGGACGCCCACGAAAAAGGAGAGCGGCCTCTTTTCCGAAGCCGTCGATCCGGCGGGACGCGCGCCGCCGATTTCGAGACCGAATATGATTTCCCGGGGAATCCGGCGTTCCGTGCCGAGGCGGTGGAATGGACCTTGTCGTCGCGCTGTTTTTCGTTTTCTTTTTCTGCAACGTGGCGGAGATGCCCGATGACGACCAGGGGGCGATTCTCGCCACCGTCCTGTTTTTATTTTTCGTTTACCAGGTTTGGTTCAAAAAAAAGCCCCCCCCTCCACCCCCGCCCACGTTGGACGGCGCCAAGCGGGAGCTGGAAAAGGTTCTGAGCGGCCGCACTTCCCTGGCGGAAAAGAAGAAGGCCGCCGCGGCGCTCCGCGAACTGGAAAAGTAGCGGAAAGGGCCGCCCGAGATTCCGAAAAGCGCCTCCTCGGTAGGGTTTTCCCACCAGCCGATTTCTCCTTTCCCCCATTTTTCTTTCCACGCAAATCCCTTATAGCTTTTTTTACCGTTCCCTTCCTTTGCGTTTCTTTGGTTTTCGGGCGCCCAGCCCTTGCTCCGGATTTCGGGGGGAAACCGCCCAAAACGGAGCGAAATTCGGAATAAGGGCCGGGGATCTTCGTCTGTCCTTGATTTCGATGTTTCGTTCCCGCCCGTGTTTTTTTTCAGGGATGCTTGCCATGAGACTTTTGGACCCCGCCCGATCCCTTTTCTCCGCCGGTTGGCGCATGATGGGGCTTTTCGCCGGAATTTTGTCATTCTTGCCGGCTTCCCCGGCCTTTGCGTCGGAAGCGCCGCCCGCTTCCCGGGTTCGATTGAAGGGCTTGGCCATCGTGGCCGCCGCTCCGGCCCCGGCCCGGCGAACGCCGCCTCCCGCGCCACCGAAGAACCCGGTCGCCTTTCGGGAAATTGGCTGGAAGATCGCCACTCCGGAGCGGAAAACCTTGCCGGCCCCGATTTTTTCTTCGTTTCTTGGCGAAGTTGAGGAGGGTCGATCGACGCCCGAATCGGGGGATGGATGGAATCGGGAATTCATCGCCGCCCTCGGCCAAAGGTTCTTGCGGGAAGAGGTGGCGGTTCAGGCCGTTCGTGATGCCTCCCGCGCCAAAGAACAGGGGTGCCCGGAAATGGTGAGCGAGTTTGCCTGGTACGAATGGGATTTCCGGGAGGTGGCCGAAGTCCGACGGGAGCTGGTGGTCAATCTGGTGTCCGGCGCCGCGGCCGATACCCTGGAAAAAACCGCGCCGGGGCGCTGGGTCCGCGCCTTGGAGGCCGTCGTGGAGCGATACTCCCGCGTTTCCTATCGCCGCGCGGAAGGCGCCCCGGCGGGACGCTTCTTTTTGCCGGGGCAGACCGTCCCGAGCTACGCCGAGGCGAAAGACCCGGTCGCCGTCACCGCCGGCGTCCGGCTGCGCCTGGATTCCGACGACCTGTCCCCGGAGGCGACCCTTGTCGTGCTGGCCGATTATTTCGGCTATCGCTGCCGTTTCATGATGAACCCCGTCCAGGGAGAAGCGGGGGTGTTTCTCGTCGGCGAAACGCTCGAACGACTTTTTGGGCTTCGAACGGGCCTGGGCCTTGCCTACGACCGGGAGGGCGAGGAAGGGGAAACCGTGGCGGGCGTGGTTCGGATCTCCGGAGATTTCTGAGGCGGACCGGGAATTCCGGCGAAGAGGGCGCTGGTTCCCGGGGCCAATTTCGACGATCCTCCGGCGCGAAAACAAAAAAAGGGAAGCGGAAATGATTTCCGCTTCCCTTTGCTTTTTGGCTGAGGGACCAGGATTCGAACCTGGGTTAACGGGGCCAGAACCCGTCGTCCTACCGCTAGACGATCCCTCAGCAATGTGAGCCCGTACCCCTACACCAAGGGAGCGACGGAGTCAACCCTCATTTTGCGATTTTTCGGAAATGAATTCCGTCGCGGCCCGCAGGCGGGGAACCACCCGGTCCTTCCCCAAAATTTCGATGATCTCGAAAATGCCGGGGCTGGCGGTTTTTCCGGTCAGGGCCACCCGCACCGGTTGGGCGATCTTGCCCAGCTTCATTTCCCGGGCTTCCATCACCCGGACGAAGGCCCCTTCCAGCGCCTCGTGGGAATAGTCTTCCATCGCGTCCAGCTCGGCCGTGAGCGCTTGGAGCGCGTCCAGGATGTTGGGCTTCAGGAACTTCTTGGCCGCCTTTTCCTCGTAGACGATCTCCTGATCGTAGTAAAACCGGGCCTGTTCCGCCATCTCCAGCAGGGTCTTGCTTCTGGGGGCCAAGGTTTCGATGATCTTGGCGAGATACGCTTCATCCTCCGCGACGATCCCGATTTTCGTCAGGAATGGCCGCAGATGGGGAATCAGCTTGGCGGGCGGCGCGGCCTGGATGTGGTCGGCGTTGAGCGCCAGCAGCTTTTCGGGATCGAAAACGCCGGCCGAGGCGCCGATGTGGTCCAGGCCGAATTTCTCGATCAGTTCCTCGCGAGTGAAGAATTCCTGGTCGCCGTGGGACCAGCCCAGCCGCGCCAGATAGTTGATGACCGCGTCGGGCAGGAATCCCAGTTCCCGGTATTCCGTGACGGAGAGGGCGCCGTGGCGCTTGCTCAGCCGGGCCTTGTCCTTTCCCAGCACCATGGGAACGTGGGCGAAGGTGGGCAGCGCCGCGCCCAGCGCCTTGTAGATGAGAATCTGCTTGGGCGTGTTGCTGACGTGGTCGTCGCCCCGGATGACGGTGTTGATCCCCATGGTCGCGTCGTCCACCACCACCACGAAATTATAGGTGGGCGAGCCGTCGCCGCGCTGGATGATGAAGTCTTCCACGTCCATGTTTTGGAAGACGATGTTCCCCTTGACGGCGTCTTCGATCACCGTCGTTCCCGCGGGCGGGGTTTTGAACCGGACCACCGTGTTTTCCCCGGGCGGCAGATTTCGTTCCCGGCAGGTGCCGTCGTACATGGCCTTGCCGCCGGCGGCCATGCCCCGTTTGCGCATTTCCTCCACCTTTTCGGGGGGGCAGTCGCAGTGGTAGGCGTGGCCGCCGGCCACCAGCTCGCCGACCTTTTCCGCGTAGAGGTCGAATCGCCGGCTCTGGTAATGGGGCCCGTCGTCCCAGTCGATGCCCAGCCAGTCCAGCGCGTCGAAAATGGCGTCCACCGATTCCCGGGTGGATCGTTTCCGGTCGGTGTCTTCGAACCGGAGCACGAAGCGGCCGTCGGCGTGCCGGGCGTACAGCCAGTTGAACAGGGCGGTGCGGGCCCCGCCCACGTGCAGGTTGCCGGTGGGGCTGGGGGGGAAGCGGGTGACGATTTCGCTCATGGATTCCTCGTTTGAAAGAAAGGAGAATGCCGTTTTGGGGTTCGGCCGCGGGGGCGATTTCGCCCGATTTTAATCCGATTCGGATCAAATTCCTCTTGACAGCCGACGAGTATTAGGAATAAGTAAAAAGGTCTCATAATTTGGGGCCGGAATCGCTTCCGGGGGAAATCGGCGCGAAAATTCGCCGTCCCAAGGCGAGGACCCGACCCGGGAACCGTTTTCGGCCGTCCATTTCGACGGGCCGACCAAAACGTCCCCCATACCACATGCAGACGCCGTGAGCAAGAGGGCCGCGGGAAAAATTCTTGACATCTCGTTTGGATTCAATTACTAGATTCAAGATTTTTCCCTCGAAGTTGCGGCAAGCGTTTTTTTCATTAAATAAAGACACTTAGGAGATTGCTCATGGCGGTTCCCAAGCGAAGAACATCCAAGGCCCGACGGGACAAACGGCGCACCCACCAGAAATTGACCGCGCCCCAACTGATGACATGCCCCCAATGCGGGGAGACCAAGGCGCCTCACCGGGCCTGCGCGGAATGCGGCGCCTACAAAGAACACAACGTGCATCGAGACGAGGAATAGGAACGGTATGACGGGCACACCGCAGGAAACGGCGACGCTTCACGGGCTGGACGACGAATCCCGCGAGATGGTGGTGGACACGATTCGGCAGCTCCGCAAGCGGCTGCTGACCCGGAAGCAGATATTGGAATGGGACCGGGCCGAGGTGTTTCCCGAGAAGGTCATTCGGGAAATGTTGGGGCCCGACGTGGGGCTCCAGCTTCTTTTTATCCCCGAAGCCTACGGCGGCATGGACGGCGGCGCGCGAGACTGTTGCGCCGTCACCCTGGAGATGTCCAAAATCTGCCTCGGAGTGGCCACCGCCTTTTTCGCCATTCAGCTGGGTTCCGATCCGTTGCTGGTGGGCGGCACCGACGAGCAGAAGTCTCGCTGGCTGGGCGCCATCGCCGAGGGCGAGGCGTTGGTGGCATACGCCGTCACCGAGCCCAACGCCGGCTCGAACCTGGCGGCGCTTTCCACCCGGGCGGAGCCGATCGCCGACGGCGATGGAACGGTGACCGCCTACCGGCTGAACGGCGCCAAACAGTTCATTTCCAACGGCGGCTACGCCGATTTCGTCACGGTGCTGGCCAACACGCCCGAAGGCCCGTCCTTTTTCGTGGTGGAAAAAGGAACGCCCGGCTTCGCCCCCGGCAAGAGCGAGGAAAAGCACGGCATCCGCGCCTCCAACACCTCGCCGCTGGTTCTGGACGACGTGGAGGTGCCGGCGGAAAACCTCATTGGCGGGGTTCCCGGGCAGGGGCTCAAGCAGGCCAACAAGGTTTTCGGCTACACCCGTCTGATGGTGGCCGCCATGGCCATCGGCGCCGGGGAGGCGGCCCTGGAGATCGCCATCCCCTACGCCAAGGAGCGGGAGCAATTCGGCGCGCCGCTGTCGGAAAAGCAGGGATATGCCCACAAGCTGATCGTGCCCCACGTGGTGCGGCTGGCCGCGGCACGGGCCTACATGGACGAAATCGCCGTGCGGCTGGACGCCGGGGAATCCGACCTTCAGGTGGAAGGCTCCCTGGCCAAATTCTTCGCCTCGGAAGCGGCCAACCGGGCCGCCGACGACGCCATGCAGGCCCTGGGGGGATACGGCTACATCGGCGAGTACGAGGTGGAGAAGATCAAGCGGGACGCCAAAATCACCTGCATCTACGAAGGCACCAGCGAAATTCAGCAGAACATCATCAGCACCTTCCGCTGGAAATCCACCCGGAAGACCAAGGGGGCGTTCTACGGAAAAATGGAAGAGGAAATGGCGGCCGTGCATAAGGAAGCGCCCGCCGCGGGCGCCAAATTTTACGGTCTGGCCGCCCGAACCCTCAACGTCCTGGTCGATCATGTCCACGAGAAAAAACTGACCCGCCGGCAGGCGATCATGTTTTCCCTGGCCGACGCCATGGCGTTGGTGGAAGTGGGCGTCGCCTTCGGTCGCAAGGCCGGCCGGCTGGCCTCGGCGGGCGATCCCGAAGCCGAGAAATTCGCCGCCATGTCCCGGATTTTCGCCAACGAGGTGGCCGAGAAAACGGTCCAGACGAGCCTCCGCATTCTGTCGGGTTCCGGCGAATTCGACGACGAGGCGCTGGGCGGCTTCATGGAGGCCACCGGCTGCGACGAGTTGACGATGAGCTACCGCGGCGTTTTGGCGGACATGGACGCCGTGGCCGACACCATTTTTGAGAGGAATGGCTGATGAGTCGCCGAACGGTGGTGGTGACCGGCGGTTCCAAAGGCATTGGCCGGGCCATCTGCCTGGCCTTCGCCGCCGCCGGGGATCGGGTTTTTTTTAATTACGGCTCCGACGCGGACGCCGCCGCGGAAACCGAACGCCGAGCCGCTTCCACCGAGGGCGGCGCGGTGGGCATTCAGGCGGACGTTTCCGACGAGGACCAGGTGAAGAACTTCCTGGAAAGCGTGCTGGAAAGCGCCACCCGGATCGACGTGCTGGTCAACAACGCCGGCATCACCCGGGACGGGCTCCTGGTGCGCATGAAGACGGCCGACTGGGACGACGTGATGAACGTCAATCTTCGGGGCGCGTTTTTCTGTGCCAGAATCGCGGCAAAGGCCATGCTCAAACGGCGCGCCGGACGGATCGTCAACATCTCCTCGGTGGTCGGCGCGGCCGGAAATCCCGGCCAGGCCAACTACGTGGCCGCCAAGGCCGGCCTGATCGGGATGACCAAGGCCATGGCCAAGGAGCTGGCGTCCCGGGGCATCACCGTCAACGCGGTGGCGCCCGGGTTCGTGGAAACCGAAATGACCGAAGGGCTTGCCAACAAGGCGCGGGAGGCCATGCTGGAAACCATTCCGCTGGGCCGTCCGGGAACGCCGGAGGAGGTCGCCTCGGCCGTGGCTTTTCTGGCCTCGGACGAGGCCGCCTACATCACCGGACAGGTGATTCACGTCAGCGGCGGCATGTATATGTAGACTCGCCGCCCAAAGGGAAACGGACGGAACGCGCGGGACGTTTGCTCCGCGTTTTGAAGTGAACATTACCTTTCAGGTTATCAAGGAGCAGGATTGCATGTCTGAGGAAATTTCAAAGATTCAGGAGAAGGTGCGGAAAATCATCGCGGAAAAGCTCAGCGTGGATGTGGGCGAAGTGGTTCCCGAGGCCGCGTTCGTGGACGATCTGGGCGCCGATTCTCTGGACCTGGTGGAGCTGATCATGTCCATGGAGGAGGAGTTCGACATCGAAATCTCCGATGACGATTCCGAAAAGATGGTCAAGGTTCAGGACGCGTACGACTATATCGCCCAGAACGCCTGATCCGGAATCCTCGTTTTCGCGGCCGTCCGGGGCTCCCCGGACGGTCGGTTGACGTGGATTCCGGCGCGAGGTTTCGGTCGGAGCTTCCGCGGGAAGCGACCGACCCTATTCGTCCCGCCGCGTCTTCCATGGGGAGGCGGGGGGATACGCCTCCGATCCGGGAGGCAAAATTGGCAAGGAAACGGCGGGAATGAACGGGAACGGCGTAAAAGGGAGGTCCACTTGAACAGGCGGGTTGTAATCACGGGTGTCGGTTTGGTGACGCCGCTGGGCGTCGGCGCAACGGAAACCTGGGACGGCCTGTGCGCCGGGAAATCGGGCGTCGGCGAGATCACCCGTTTCGACACCACCGGCTACGCCTCCCGAATCGCGGGCGAGGTCAAGGATTTCAAGGCCGAGGATTTCATTCCCAAGAAAGAGGCCAAGCGAACCCAGCTGTTTATCGCCTACGCCATCGCGGCCTCCCGGATGGCCGCGGAGGATTCGGGGCTGAAAATCGACGCGGCCAACGAGGGCCGGGTGGGCGTGGTCACCGGCTGCGGCCTGGGCGGCCTTCAGATTTTGGAGGAGCACGCGGTGCTCATCCACGAAAAGGGCCCCCGCCGGGTCAGCCCCTTTTTCATTCCGACCATGATCGGCAACATGGCCGCCGGCATGATCTCCATCCATCTGGGCGCCAAAGGTCCCAATTCCTCCGTGGCCACCGCCTGCGCGGCGGGCACCCATGCCGTGGGGGACGCGGTCAACATCATCCGGCGCGGCGGGGCCGACGCCATGATCACCGGCGGCGTGGAATCGGTCGTCACCCCTTCCTGCCTGGCCGGCTTCGCGGCGATGAAGGCGCTTTCCACCCGCAACGACGATCCCACCCACGCCTCCCGCCCCTTCGACCGGGATCGGGACGGCTTCGTGGTGGGGGAGGGCGCCGGCATCCTGATCGTCGAATCGCTGGAACACGCCCGGGAGCGGGGCGCGAAAATTTACGCCGAGGTGGTCGGCTACGGCATGAGCGGCGACGGCTATCACATGACCTCTCCGCCGCCGGACGGCAACGGCGCCGTCCGCTGCATGCGGGCGGCCATCGCCGACGCGGGGCTGGAACCCTCGGACGTGGAATACATCAACGCCCACGGCACCTCGACGCCGCTCAACGATCTCTACGAAACCCGGGCCGTCAAGGCCGTGTTCGGCGATCACGCGTACAAGCTGGCCATGAGTTCCACCAAGTCGATGACCGGCCACCTGCTGGGCGGGGCCGGCGGCATCGAGGCGGCGTTCACGGCGCTGACGATCCACCACGGGATCATTCCGCCCACCGCCAATTTTGAAAGCGCCGGCGAGGAGTGCGATCTGGACTACGTGCCCAACGAGGCCCGCAAGGCCGACGTCCAGGTGGCCATGAGCAATTCCTTCGGCTTCGGCGGCACCAACGCCACCGTCGTGTTGCGGAAATTTGCCGACTGATCCGACGGCCCGACGATCGTTCCGCCGCCCGGTTTTTCTTTGCGACCCGGTTCGCTCCTTGGAGCGGATCGGGTCGTTTTGCGTTGGGGCCGCGGAAAACCGGGATCGGGACTTGTTCGAAGAGATCCGGAATTGGCCGGGAACGGATATCCCGTCGGCCCGGGAGGAGAAATTATGATCGAAAAACCATGGCGCGAAAGCCGGCGTCCTTCAACATGGAATTTGGGGGCGATCCGGGGGCTTCGACCCGCCCAGGTTGGGGACGCTCCCCCGCCGGAAGATCGCCGTTTCGCGCCTTCCCCGTTTTTCGCTTTCGCGGCCGGGAACGGTTTATGGTTTCGGGCGGCCTTCCGGATTTTTCTCTTTCTTTTGGTTTTCCAAGCCGGCCCCGTGGAAGCCCAATTGACTTTGGAGAAACGACGGGCTTCCGAATCCGAAATCGTTTTCGAGGGCGAAATTATTGAATTTTCGCTGATCCTGACGGTTCCTCCCGCCGAAGAACCGGCGCCGCTTCGGATGGTGGACGACCTTCCGACCTTGGATGTGCTGCTTGAGCCGGTTTCCGCCACGGTTGCCAGCGTTGGAGGCGGAATTTCCGGGCCGGCGCTCCAACCGGGAGATTCCGGCGATTTTCAGGACCTGCGCTTTGGGGACGGGCGGTCGGATCGGGTGCTTTTTGATTTCGGTTCCGTCACCGTTTCCGATGGAGCGGGAGAGGCGGACGCGAACCGGATTTCGATGGAGATCTCTGCGCGCGCCGTTTCCGCCGTGACGACGAACCTTGCCCACTGGTGGCGGCTGGACGACGGCGCGGGAACGGCGGCGAGGGATATGGGCGCGGCCGCGGAAACCCGAAACGGCGCACTGGTGAACATGGCCAACGACGCATGGATCGCGGACGGTCGGCGAGCGGGCGCGATCCGCTTTGAGGCCGGCGGGGATTCCGCGGCCGATTTCGTCCGCCTGGCCGAGGACGGTCAACTGCCACTGCGGCCCGACCAGCCCTACACGATTTCGCTCTGGTTTCGCACGACCGGTCCCGGCGCGCTGCTGGCCAAGGCGGGCGGAACTCCGGAAGAGCGGCAGGTTTATCTGTTCGTCAATTCCGGGCCGGACAGTCTTCAGGCGTTCGTGGGCGGCGTTTTTTTTCCGCTGGTCGATGTCGATGTCCGGGACGGCCGGTGGCGCCTGGCGACGTTGGTGAACGATCCCGCCGCCGGAACGGCCACCCTGTACCTGGACGACGGGGCCGACTTCGCCGTCGTCGCGCCGGGGGCGGCGACCAACGATGCCGACGTGCTGCTGGGCGCCCGGCGGGAGACGGACGCCAACGAGGGAACCGCTTTCGCCTTTTCCGGCGACATGGACGACGTTCGGATTTACGCCGCCCCGCTTTCCGCCGATCAGGTTCGGACGCTCTTCCAGGCGGAATCGGCCAACCGGGCCCGGGCATTTTTTGGGGACGCCGTCGCGGAGGCTTCCGCCCCGGTGACGGTGATTCCCTCCGAGGCCCGGATCGCCCTCTCCGGCCGGGTGGGCGCGGACGCCGACGGGGACGGCGCGATTTCCGGCGAGGAAGGGTTGGCGGGCGTCTGGCTGGTTTTGTCCGACCTTGCGGGGACGCCGGTTGCGGTCCAAATCACCGATGACCAGGGGCGCTACCGATTCGCCGACCTTTCCCCCGGCGGCTGGCGGATCGCCGTGGACCCCGAAACCCTGCCGGGCGGATTGGCGTCCGTCCAAGACCCTCAAGCTCCGGCGGACGGCGTGGCGGTTTTGGAAAACCTGTCGGCGGCTCGGGACGGATTGGATTTTCTCTACCGGGAAACGGAGCCGACGCCGCCCGATCCTCCCGATCCACCGGAACCGCCTGATCCTCCTTCTCCGCCCGAACCGCCACCCCCGCCCCCCGCCGGAGCGATTTCCGGCCGCGTTTGGCTGGATGAAAACGGGAACGGCCTGGAAGACGAAGGCGAGCCCGGCGCGTCGGACGTGGTTTTGGAACTCCGCTCTCGGGCCGGCGTCGCGCTTGGCCGAACGCGGACGGGATTCGACGGCGGATATGGTTTTTCGGGGATTTTCCCCGGCGACTACCGGCTGGTGGTCATTCCGCCGGAGGGTTTTCGGTTGACTTCCGGCGACGCCGATGATCCGGAACGAAACAGCGATTTCGACCCGGAAACCGGGGCCGTTTCCGTCGCGGCAAGAGACGGCGTTACGCTGGAAAATCTGGACGCGGGATTGGTTCCGAACCGGATCGTCCTTGCGGGCCGGGTGGGACGCGACGACGACGGCGACGGGGAAATCGGCGAGGGCGAGGGCGTTTTCGGGGTTCGACTGCTCGCGGAATCGGAAGAAACCGCTTCCTTGGTCGCCCGTACCGACGCGGAGGGATTGTTCCGCTTCGAGGACTTGCCGCCGGGGAGCTGGACGGTATCGGTCGAGCCGGCCACGCTCCCGGAATCGGCGACGTTTTACCAAGACCCTGACGACATGCCGGACGGGCGGGTCGTATTGCGCGACGCCCGGGAAGATCGGCCGGACCTCGACTTTCGCCTCCGTAACGATTTGCCGGATCAACCCGCCGACCTCGCCGGTTCCCGGATCGTGGGCCTGGATCTCGACGGGCCGCCGCTGCTTCCCGAAGATGAACTGGAATTCCGGGTGGTGGTCTATAACGCCGGGGATCGGGTCGCCGAAGAAACGGTTTTTTTCGGAGAAACGCCGGAAGGCGCCGCGCCGCGTCCCGAGACGGTGGACACGGATCGCGGCGCGGCGACGCTGGACGAAAACGGGCGATTTCGAGTTTTCGTCGGGGATTTGGAACCCGGCGGGGAGGCTTGGATTCGCTGGCGGGCGACGGTTTCGGCCGACGCGCCCGTTGGGGGCTGGATCGTTGTCGGCGGCCAAGTGGCGGCGACGGGCATTCCGGCCGTTCCCGTGGACGCCGCCGACACCGCGATTCCCGACGATCCGCTGGTTTTGGGGCCCATTGCCGGCCCCAGCGGCGAGGTTGGGTCCCGAACCTCGCCGACGGTCGCCCAGACGGTTTTTCCCGACGGGCCGGTCGCGGCGGGGGATCGACTTCGGTTCGAAACGATCCTGACCGTGACGGGAGACCATCCCGCGGAGGACGTTCGGCTCATCAACGCCGTTCCCCTTTGGACCGAACTGGACCCGGCTTCGGTTTTTTCGGATCGGGGGGTGACGAGCGGCGGCAATCCCATTCGGCTTTCCGCCGGTTCCATTCCGCCCGGCGAAACGGTTCGTCTGGTTTTTGAAACGGTGGTGCGGCCGGATGTCCCCGAGCATGTCCGGATCGCCAGCCAGTCGCTGGCGTTGGCAAGGGGGGCGCGTGCGCGGAGCGATGATCCGGCCACGGCGAAGGCGGACGATTCGACGGTCGCGCGGAGCGGCGGGTCGTCTCCGGCGTTGCGTCTTTGGATGGAGAACGCGGCGCCGGAACCGGGGACGGAGGTTCGTTCCCGGGAACGGTTCTTTCGGGCCACGGTGGAAAACGCGGGCGCGGAGACGATCCGGGACGTTCGGTTTCTGGATGCCCCTTGGGGACCGGTGGCGTTGATTCCGGGAAGCGTCGTTTTGGATCGGGGAACGGTGGTGCAAGGGAACGGGGCGGGGGAGGTCGCGGTGGAGGTCTCGCTGGGCGAACTGGCGCCCGGCGAATCGATCCGCATTCGGTACGGCGTCCGCCTTCGGGAATCCGCGGCTTCCGTTTTCCCGTTTTCCGGGAAACCGTTCCTGCTTTTCAGGAATGGATGGCTCCGCGCCGACGGTCTCTTCGACATCCGAGGAGACGATCCCTCCACACATGCAGGGTTTGATGGAACACCAACAATTTTTGTTGGTGTTCCATCGCTTTGGTGATGAATGGCTTCTTGGGTCGTGGATAATGGGACGATCCGGTCGGGGATTTCCGACCCACCTTTGCGAGGTTCAAAAAAGAGACATTCCCTTTTTTGGCAAATTGTGCCATAAATTTTGCCAAATACTCTCCA
>CAYFVR010000022.1:20297-24990 GCA_964346545.1 uncultured Desulfobacterales bacterium
TTGCCCTTCCTTTTTTCTCTGAACCAAACAAGCGTTGGGACGCGAACTCCGGTTCGTGCTCCGCACCGGATCGGTGGCCTGAAATTTGCTTCACCGGTTTGTTCGGGGTGGCTTGCGTCCCTTGTTGGCTCTTTTGATGTGGCCGAGGTTTTTCTTCGGAGTGGCTTCCGGTTTTTACTGCAATCCAGGATTTGCCGTCGGATCGTTTTCGCCGGCATTTCGTTCTTCACTTATATCCGTGAGGGGGGTATCGCGTGTTATTCGGCGAACATGTTTTTTCTTCGAAACGGGTTGGAATCGCTGTTTTCTTGTTGTGCCTTCTTTGCGTTCCGCTGCAAGCGGCCCATGCGGCGCTACAGGTTTCATGGGAAACGGAGCCCGCCCAGGTTTTGGTGCCCGAGGAAATCGGGAGTTGGACCGTCCGGGTGACCAACCCCGATCCGGCGGACGTGACGGGCGCCGAGCTGGTGGTCGAAGATCTGCCCGAATCGTTTGCCGTTCAAACGCCGGTTCCGGGCGGGGGAACGTGGGATGAGCCCGGCCGAACCCTGACGTGGACCGGCGTAACCGTGCCGGCGAACGGTTTCCTCGATTTTACGTTTGAAATGGCGCCGGAATGCGATGCCGGAACCGGCCAGCAAATGGAGGCCGTCGTCACCCCCGGCGGCGCTTCCGCGATTTCCGGCCAAGTGGAAAAACGGGACCCCCTCCTTTTGCTCACCCTCCTGGATTCCGGTGGAAATTCCGTGACCGACGCCCGAGTCGGAGACACCATCAATTGGACCCTGATCGTCGAAAACATCGGCGACGGAAATTTGATCGGGAACGGCGCGACGGTGGATTTTACGCTGGGCGGCGATTTTTCTTTCGTTTCCATTTCCAGCACCAGCGGCAATGACGCCCCGGCGTTCTTGACCCCCGGCAGTCCGGTGACATGGCAGACGGGTTCGATCGACGCGGGCGAAGCGGCAATATATCAAATATCGGCGGAAGTGAATGAATGCACCCGAGATGAGCTGGTAAACACGGTTTCCGCCAGTTGGGCCTGTCAGGACGACGCCGGGGCCACCGCTTCGGCGGCGCTGGAAATTTTGGAGCCGGAGCTTTCGATCAATATCGTCGGCCCGACGCCGAGCCCCATTTCCTATTGCGACGGTTCTTCGGTTTCCGTTTCGATTGAAAACAGCGGAAACGGCCCCGCCGAAAACCTCACGTTGGAAGTTCCGAACTGGCCGGATACCTGGAATGCGACTCCGGCCGACGGCAGCGGCGTCACTTTTAATGCGGCAAGCAAGACCTTCACTCTTCCCGATGTCTCGCAAACAACAACGTTCGATTTCGATTTCACCATTGATACCGATTCCTGCAACCCGGCGGGTTCGGCCACGTTATTTTTCATTCCCAATTACGTGAACCAGTGCGGCGCGGATGATGGGACCGAATATTTCACTCCGGTCACCGATCCTGTGGTCTGGAACTTCGGCCCGCGTTCGGGCGATCCCGCCGCCGATCCTCCGATTCCCACCTTCACCGTTGAAAAAACCGGTTCGGACGAGACGCTTCTGGGGGTAACCGGGCTGGTCTATGAATTTACGGTGACCTACGAAGGCCCCGCGCCGCCCGCGGAGGACTATGTGGTGGATATCGTCGATGATTATCCGGGCACGTTCGGGTTCGTTTCCGCGAGTCCGGGCGGAACCCACGACGCGGCGAACAACCGGGTGACGTGGACGGACGTGACCTTTACCGCTTCCGGCCAGTCCGAAAATTTCACCGTGATCCTGAACGCGCCGGGAACCGATCAACCCTGCGACGCATTTGAAAATTATACCAACACCGCTTCCGTCGTGAACATCCGGCCCGACGTCTTCACCGACTTCACCGACTTCACCGACTTCACCGACTGCAACGGTTGTTCAGACCCCATCGCCGGGATCGCCGAGGCGAGCGATTCGGTGCAAATCTTCATTCCGGACGTGAATGGGCCGGATATCACCGCCAGTTCCTCGGCCATCGTGACCGACAACAATGTTTGCGATACCGTCGGTTTCGAAGCGTCCTGGACCTTCGATACGGGCGCGCCGGCGAGTTGGAACGGTATCACGGTGGACAGCGCGATTACGGAGGGAGAGAGTCTGGGGATTCCCGAAGTGACGGGCGTTTTCGTCAACACCACGGAATATGCAGGATGCGGGAATGCGTTTCCCCTGGTTCTCGACTGTTTGGAGAGCGCGGGGGCTCCGGCGCCCAATACCGAGGCGACGCTTACCGTTGAATATTCGTACCCGGTGAATAACCAGGAGGGCGATTACGTCAACGAGGCCACGCTGACGGTTCCCGGATCCGACGGAACCGATTGCCCTGGTACGGAGGGTTACGATGTTCGCACCAATTTTTCGGTGGCGGGCAGCCAAATGACCGTGGATGCCTGGGGCGAGACCTTCGTGGATACCTGCGGTCCCCAGGAGTTCGAAATCGAAATTGGAGGGTTCCGGAATCTGTACGACGTGGAAGTGGTGCTGGATACATTGGACAACTACACCTACGTCCCCGGGACGACGGGCTCGGTCGATCTGCTGGATTCCGTTGGTAGCGCGTTTTCCTTTTCCTCCGATCCGACGGACAACGGCGACGGAACCTTGACATGGGACTTGGGTGATATTCGGCCGCAGGGAACCATTTCGTTCCAAATGTACCGCAATTGCAGCGACGCCGATCCCCCGCCGCCGCCGACCTGGACCGCCACCGGACGTTACCACAACGACTGCGAAAACGACGAAGCCGACCCGTTGCGCGAGGTGGACGACGCCCACGAACCGCTCCTGATCAAGGACGGCAACCCCACCCTGCACATGGTCCCGGCGGAAATCCGGGCGGTCAACCCGAATCCCCAGGTGACGATCTACGTCGTGAACGGCGGATCGGGAGCGCTCCAAGACGGGGAGCTGCGGATTACCTTCGATCCCGATGTGGAGTACCAGTCTCATACCGTGCAAAGCGGTTCGGGTCCGGATGTAGAGGATACCTCGGATTCTCGGAATGTGGTTTTTCAGTTTACCGAAATCCCGCCGGGTGGGCAGGAGGCATTGGTCATTACAACATCGCTCACCGGTTGCGAAGATTTATCGATAAATTCGGATTTTATCTGGTGCGACGGCGACACGCAATGCGAACAGCCCCTGTTCAAGAACAGCGTGATCACCCTGGGCGGCACGGAAATGACCGTGACCACCCACACCGGCGGGCCCGTGGATTACTGCGGAGATGAAACCACCTTCACGCTGGCGGCCCGGAACAACGGACGGGTGGATGTCTTTGACGCTCAACTTGTGGAGCTTCTGCCGCCGGGGGTGGTGTACACGGGGAGTTTTACCCATGCCGCGACGGACGTCTCCTTGTCTGGAGCGCCAACGGTGACGACGGAGATAGACGGCGATCGGCAGCGGGTCATTTTCGATTTCTCCGATGTGCTTCCTCAGGACAACGGCCTTGGCGTGTTGCCGGTGGGGGCCGAAATCACGGTCACACTGGATGCCGCGATCGATCCTGCGGGCGGTGGCTGCGCCGCGGCCGCCTTGTTCGCGGGCGACCGGCAGGCCGAGGCGACGGCCCGGTTCAGCCGCCCCTGCGAAGCCATTTCGGGTACCCGAACCGCCTCGGCGCCGAGGCTCCTGTCGGTTCAGCCGGCCAATCCCAATATTCGGTTGACCAAGGAAGCGCGGAATATCACCAAAGATCCCACCGGTCCCTTTGTAAGCGGGGAGGTGGCCGCGGACCCGAGCGACATCATCGAATGGCGGATCACCGTCGAGAGCAACGGGAGCTTTGTCGCCAAGGATGTCAACTTGACCGACACGCTTCCCGGCAATGTGACGTATGTGCCGGGCAGCGGTGAGTTGAACGGTTCCGCCTTGGCCGATGTATGGTTGTCCGGTCTGGATTTGGGCGACATGGCCATCGGCGATTCCAATACAATTACTTTCCAAACCACCGTTTCCGACTGCACCGACCTGACCACCAACACGGCCACGGCGACCTATGGCTGTTGCGCCGATCCGGCGTTGGAAACCGCGACCGGGCGGATGGATCTCCGAACCCGGCCCGATTTCGCCGACACCCGGCTGGACCTGTCCCACAGCGGCTGGACCACCTGCGGCGGTGACGTGACCATCGCCATCACCAACAACGGCGGCACGGCCACAACACGAGAAATCATCGATACGCTGCCGGAGGGGTATCGGTATGTCGTGAATTCCGCGGCTGTCACCGCCTCGAATACGCCGTCCGCCGTCACCCATGCGACCTTCGATTCCGAGCCGAGCGTTATTTCCGCCGACGGCCGGACCTTGACATGGGACGACACCAACATCGACTTCGTGGCGCCGGGTGAAACCATTACCATCACCTTCCAGGTTCAGCCCGACGGGACCTATTGCGACGGCGATCCCGCCAACGATCCAGTTTCTCCCATCCCCATGCTGACCAACGGAGTGACATACGATTATACCGACGCCTGTAACGTGGACGCCTCCGATTCCGCGACCGACACCATCAATCCCCTCCAGCCCGATATCGACATCGAAATACTGCCGATCCAACAGATCGTCGCCGAAGGCGAACTGGCGACTTGGACCGTGACCCTCACCAACAACGGCGACGCGCCGGCCGATAATATTTCCCTGACCGATATCCT
>CAYFVR010000022.1:25090-26826 GCA_964346545.1 uncultured Desulfobacterales bacterium
ACGGTGGACAAGACCGAGGCGAACATCGGCGAGGCGTTGACGTATCGGGTCACTGCGGTTTTCCTGAATACCGATGAATTCCAGAACATGACGCTGGTGGATACCCTGCCGCCGGGGGTCGAGGTCCAGTCCTTTCAAGCTTTGACTTCCCCTGATGGAAACAACAATAATGCGTTGTTCGGCTCCCCGATCCAGGGCGGCAGCTTGGCTGTCGGCCAGACGCTTACCTGGACGGCGACCGGCGGAGATTTCAATGGTCCCGCAACTTTGGATTTCGAAATCGTCGCCCGAATCCGCAACGAAGCCGGAATTGTCGGCGGGACGTCGTTGAATAACGAGGTTCAGGCCAATTTCGACATTTCTTTCCCGGATGGGGAGGTGGTTTCCTTTTCCGATGATACCCAGGTCCAAACCACCGCCCGTGAGCCCCTCCTGCAGGTAACCAAATCCATCGACCCGGCCACCGCCGAAGCCGGGGACCCGGTGACCATCGAACTGACGGTGGAAAACATCGGCGATGGTCCAGCCTATTCCGTAAGCGTTTCCGATTTGCCGAACGACATCAACGGCGATGGGACCGCCGACACTCCTGCCGTGTACAATTGCTCCACCCTTTCAGAAGGTACGCCCCCAACCAATTGGACGGTTTCCACTTCCGGAACGGCTCCGGATTGTGAAGTGGAATACACCTTGAACGATGGGTTTTCCTTGGCCCTGGGAGCTTCCGCCACCTTTTCCTTCACGGTTGAGGTGGACCCGGGCGTCATTACCGGAACGAGTTACGAAAACACCGGAGAGGCCGAAGCCCATTCCCTGCCGTTCGACGACGGGTTCCGAGACAATCTCCTGTATGATCGGACGCCCGACGCGGATGGGAGCAATACCCTCTCCGTCAGCGCCCCCGTGGTGGAAAACAAAACCATCACCGACACCTCGGAGTCCGCCAGCACGGGAACCGCAGTTCTGGTCGGAGAGGTGATTTCCTATCGCCTGCCATTCACCATTCCAAACGGTGTCAGCTCCAACGTGTTGCTGGTGGACGAAATACCCGAGGGGCTCGCCTATGTTGTCGGATCGGCCCGGCTGGATCGGAACACGGCCAATTTGACCGCATCCGCCAATCCCGGCGGAATCAATGGAAACACGCCGGGAACGCCGGTCGCGGTTTCGCCGGATACGTCGGTTGCCGGGGAAATCCGCCTGTCCCTGGGCACCGTGACCAACAACAGCGGCGCTTCGGCCGAGTATGTTCTGACGCTGGATTGTGTCGTTGAAAACATTGCGGCCGTAAATGCGGGCACAAACCTAACCGACCGGGCGCGGATCGAGTGGACCGATTCCGGCGGGAACGACCAGAACCAGACCGGTAACGAAGTGACCGTTACCGTCGCGGAGCCGATTCCGTTCGTCACCAAGGAAGTCGATGCCCCCGACCCGGCGGAAGGGCAGGGCGGCGATACCATCTTCTTTGAAGTAAGCCTGTGCAACGACGCCGCCGCCACCGCGCCGGCTTTCGACTGGGATTTTTCGGACTCCTTGTCGTCCGACAAATTCGAAAATTTCGCGGTGACCAACGTGGAGCCGGGCGCCACCGGCGCGAATGCCAATGCTTTTTTTGCCGGAAACGTTCTCTCCGGGACCATTGATCGGCTCGACCCGGGCGAATGCGTTGTGGTGACATACCAGGCCGATCTGACGACGGCGGTGGGGTTTGGCGAGGAAATCGAAAACACCGC
>CAYFVR010000023.1:0-26589 GCA_964346545.1 uncultured Desulfobacterales bacterium
GGGATTGGAACAGGGACTCCAGAAAGGACGCGATGAGGCAATCCGGGACAATGCCAGAAATCTGCTTCTTCTTGGGATCCTGACGGATGAACAGATCGCCCAGGCGACGGGGTTGAGTCTGGAAGAAATCCTGGCGCTGAAAAAGGAAACGAAAAAATAGCCGCTACGGGGCCATGGTCTCCAGCCCCAGTAGCCCTGCGGCGTGAATGATAGCGGCATCCGAAGCGACAAAAAGACTCAGCGTAGAAAACTCGGAGGTGAGTTCTTGGGTTCCGTTTTCTTCATGACATGGGCTGGACACTAAAAACATCATCGGCGGGATACGCTGCGCGGTCAAGGGGTAAAACCTCAACTTTGGCGGATACCCGGAAGTCGTCTTCTCCGAAGCCATTCAGTCCGACCCCGGCCGATTCATCAAAGGCGACATCATCGACAAGGTGTTGCTGCGGGACCTGCCCAGCCTCTACGGGATTCAGGACATCCAGGAACTGAATTCCCTCTTTACCACCCTCGCCTTCAATTCCGCGGACGAGGTTTCCCTGGAAGCGCTGTCCAAGGACTCCGGCGTCTCCAAGAATACCTTGAAAAAGTACATCGAATACTTGGAGGCCGCGTTTCTGATCCGCAAGGTCCATCGAGTGGACAAGAACGCCCGCCGCTTTATACTGCTACACAATCGGATATCATCTCGTGACCGCCGGGAATCGCCGCACCATTTGAAAACCCAAAGGGACCGTGATAAGAAGCCCGCATGACCTCCCCCCGAAACCTCCTCAACGCCTGGAACGTGCCCGCCAAGCGGCAGCTTGGCCAGAATTTTCTTTCGGAGCCGTCCACCGCCAAGGCCATCGTGGACCGGGCCGGGCTGTCTTCGGATGAAACCGTGCTGGAAATCGGCGCGGGCTTGGGGGCGTTGACCGTTCCGGCCGCCCGGCGCGCGAAAAAGGTCTACGCCCTGGAAACCGACGGCCGGATCGTGGACCTGCTGCAAACGGAACTTTTGGCCGCTGGCGTAGCCGAAAAGGTCACCCTCCTCCACGCCGACATCCTCAAATTCGACATCCCAAACCTCGCCGCCTCGGAAGGGGTCTCCCGGTTCACGGTGCTGGGCAACCTGCCCTACCACATTTCCTCCCAAGTGCTGGTCAAGCTCGTCGCGGAGCGCGCCGCCGTTTCCCGGGCCGTGCTCATGTTCCAAAAGGAGATGGCCGACCGGATCATGGCCCGGCCCGGCGGTCGGGACTACGGACGGCTGGCGGTCCTGGTGGCCTATTGCGCCGAGGTCCGCCCGCTTCTAAACGTCGCCGCGCCCCGGTTTTATCCCCGTCCCAAAATCGACTCCGCCGTGCTGGCCTTCTCCTTCGTGGAGCCGCCCCACCCGGCGCGGGACGAAACCTTTCTCTTCCAGGTGGTCCGGGCGGCCTTTGGCCAGCGGCGCAAAACCCTGCGCAACGCCCTGGCCGGCGGAAACATCGGCCTTTCCACGGAAGACGCCAAGGCGGGTCTGGAAGCGGCCGGCATCGACCCCGCCCGCCGAGCGGAGACGTTGACCGTCGCGGAATTCGTGGAATTGAGCCACGCCCTGCTCGATTTGTCCCGATAGCCGCGCCTCTTCCCGACCGATCCCGCCCCCGGCTCTCCGGGATTTCCGATCTTCGAACGCAAACGGCCCCCGGGAACGAAGCGTTTCGTTCCCGGGGGCCGTCGGACATTTTCGCCAAAAAAGGACCGAATCGAACCCGGTTCTACATCGTCTCCGCGATGGTCGCCGTCCGATCCCCCAACATGTTGACGTAGGATGCCAGCTCGTTGTCGTACCAGCCGTAGACCACCGCCTGGGTGATGGGCACGCGGACGTGGGTGTCCTTGAGGGAGCAGCCCACCTCCTTTTCCAGACCCGGCACGCTGCCCAGGTTGATGGTGGCCTCGGCCGTTCGGGTGTGGGTTTCGTGGCCCTCGATGACGGTCGCCGCGCGGGGGGCGCCGACAATGTCGCCGGAGACGTTCTGCTCCTCGGTGTAGAGCAGATAGCCGTGCGGGTCCATTTCCGAAGCCTGCCGATAGACTTTGTTGAGGGACTCCCGGCGGATCGCCTCGCCGGAAATGTCGTCCTGGAAATTGATCACCAGAATCACCAGAGATCCGGAGGTGGTGGGAATCCGGACCGACTCGGCGATGAAGCCGATCTCCTCCATCTCGGGAATCACCAGCCGCAGCGTGTCGGCGGCGCCGGTGGTGGTCAGAATGATGTTGTTCATCACGCTGCGGTTCTTGCGCAAATCCGACGCGCCGGCCTTGGGCAGCCGATCCAACACCTCCTGGGAGCCGGTGGCGGCGTGAACGGTGGCCATGGAGGCCGACAGAATCCGCTTGGGCCCATAGACGTTGATGAGCGGCTTCATCATGTGGGCCAGGCAGGTGGTGGTGCAGGAGGCGTTGGAGACGATCTTGTGCCGCCGGGGATCGTAGTCTCCGTCGTTGACGCCCATGACGGTGGTGATGGCGTCCTCGGGCATGGCCTTGCCCTTGTCCTTGATCTTGAAGGGCGCGGAAACCACCACCCGTTCGGCGCCGGCCTCCAGATGGCCCCGGACCGCCCCCTTGGCGTCGCCGGGCAGGGTCGGGTCCTTGAACTGGCCGGTGGTGTCCACCACCAGCTTCACCCCCTGGTCGCCCCAGCCGATGTCCGCGGGACTACGGGCGGTGCGCAGAAACCGGACGGAAATGCCGTCCACGGTCATGGTCCCGGCCTTTTCGTCCAGGTTGGCGATCACCCGCTCGCCCTTGTGGCCATGGAGATACCGTTGCAGAAAGCCGTAGGTGGAATCCCGCTCCAAATAATGGGCGATGTCGGCCAGGGACGATCCCACATCCCGGCCCAAATTGACCACCAGCTCATCGAAAAATTTCCGGGCCACGTGGTGCCAGACCGTCAGTTTCCCGATTCGCCCCAGGCCGTTGATTCCCAGTGTCGTCGTATCCCCGCCAAAGCCCTCGCTCATGGTCCTCCTTTCCGGTTCAGGTTTCCCGAACGCGCATGAACCCGTTGTAGACATGGCCTTCCTGGCCGTCTATGCTCACGTAATCGCCGGAGCGGATTTCCCGCTCGTCGAAACGGCAGATCCGTTCCGCTTCGCTGCAAATCAGGTTGCCGCAGCCCGCCACGCAGGTTTTTCCCAGCCGATGGGCCACCACGGCGGCATGGGAGGTCAACCCGCCCCGGGCCGTCAACAGGCCGTCGGCGGCGTTGATCTCCCGGATGTCGTCGGGGACGGTGTCGTTGCGCAACAAGATCAGCCGGGCGTCCGGCTCCTCCCGCCGCCACCGGTCGATCTCCTCCAGGGTGAAGACCGCCCGGCCGCTCATGGCCCCGCCGCTGACGCCGATGCCGTTGCCCAGGAGGCGATCGTTTCCGATCAAATCCTCGGCCACGAAGGTAAACAGCTGCTTGCGTTTTCGGATGGACATGTTTCGGCTCTGGAGGAGATAGAGATCCGCCCCCCGGGGCCCCTCGAAGGTGAACTCGATTTCCTGGGGGCTCCAGCCCCGACGATAGATCAGCTCTCCGGCCCATTCCTTGAGCGCCTTGTAGATTTCGGGGAAATGGGTTTCCATGGTGATGTCGGTATCGCGCATCTCGCGGTCCTGCTGGATCAGCGAGATGGGCAACGTCTTCACCAGGCCGGAGACCACGTCCTCGCCCTGGTTGCCCACGGTGAAGTCGCCCCAGAGGCGCAGGGTGTCCTCGGACCATTTGGGATTGTGGGTGAAGACCACGCCGGTGCCGGCCGAGGGGGAAAGATTGCCGTAGACCATCCCCTGCACCGTCACCGCCGTGCCCCAGTCGTCGGAAATGCCGATGATCTTCCGGTATGCCAGCGCCTTGGCCGACTCCCAGGAATTGAGCACCTTTTTCACCGTGACCAGAAGCTGCTCGAAAGGATCGTCCGGGATGGCGACGCCGGCGTCGATCACCCGCCGCTTGTAAACCAGGGCCAGGGCCCGCATTTCTTCGCCCGAAAAGCCCCGTTTAAAGGGAATGTCCTTTTCCCGCTTGAAATCCTCCATCAGGGCGTCGAAATCGTCCCGCTGAAGATCGTAGGACATGCCGAAGCACTGGATAAAACGGCGGTAGTTGTCCCAGGCGAACCAGGGGTTGCCGGTGCGCCGGGCCAGCCCCTCGGCGATCTTCTCGTTCATCCCCACGTTGAGGAAGGTGTCCATCATGCCCGGCTGGGAGATGGACGATCCGCTGCGCACGGAGAATAGAAGCGGATTGTCGGGATCGCCGAACCGCTTGCCGATCCGCCCCTCTATGCCCCGGATGTGCCAGGCCATCTGCTCCTCGAAATTTTTGAAGGCCGGGGGGTAGGTCTCGATCACCTCCCGGCAGCGAAACACCTCGGTGGTGATGATGAAGCCCGGCGGCACCGGAAAGCCGAGCCGGTGGAGCTTGACCAGATTGTGCCCCTTGTTCCCCAGATGGATGATGCCGACGGCCCGATCCTCCGGGGCGGTGATGGAGGTCATGGCCCGCTGGGGATCGTAGTTGAGCAGCTGCCGCAACTTGTTTTCCGGGACCTTGTTGGCCTGCTGAAACAGCGTCCGAAGCACCCGGCCCAGGAACAGGTCGAGCTGCTGGAGCCCCAGGGACATGGCGATCTGTTCCCGAAAGAAAATCTCGCTGATGCGGTGGCGGCGCTTTTCCGGGTCGTCCTCGTCCCCGCCGGAGAGGTATTTGTCCAGAATCTGGTCCGGCGGCAGCCCCGCCAAAATCCGGTTCAGGTTGTGCTCGTGGACGTTGTGGAAATAGTCGCTGATGATGTTGGAGACCGCCCGGGCGAAGCCCTTGAAGATGTCCAGATACTGGGTGAAGGTGAAGCCGCGGGTCTCCATGGCGTGGCTGAGCAGCTCCAGTTGAATCTCGATCTCCACCGAGGCGATGCCGTCCACTCGCAACGCCCGGTCAAACTGTCGCAGCACGTGATAAATTCGGAAAAAAATTTCCTTGGTGATCAGCGTCAGGTCGATCCGATCGACGATCTCCTCGAAACAGGCGTTGACCACCGACTCGATTCGGAAGGTGAGCCCCAGGGCGTCGAACTTCAGCTCGTGATAGCTGCCGTACATGGAGGGGATGTCCACGGTGAAGTGACGCTTCTTGTAGATGTCCTCCCGGATCTCGAATTCCTCCTCCGAGAGAATCCGTCCCTTGAGGGTCTCCAGATAGTCCAGCAGCCCGCCAAGCTTGCGGGAGACGTCCGGTTCCGCCAGGGCCGCCCGAAGATCGGCCAAGTCCGGAAAGGCGTCGGTGCGAAGCTGGGCCAGGTAGCGGGAGACGTCGTCCTCGCCGGCCCCGCCCAGCACCAGCCGGTATTTCTGGTGCAGCAACTTGAACAGCCGGGCCGCCAACGCCACCCGCTCCCGGTCCCGGTCGCTGATGCCGGGCGCCTTGGCCAGCCGGGCCCGCAATTCCTCTTCGCTTCGCCGCAGAACATCGGCGGGCTCGGAGATGACGCCCCATTGGGAAAGCCGGTCCATGGCCCGGTGAACCCCTTCGATATGCGGCCCGCTTTCGGCAATTCGCTCGAAGATATTGGGCGGCACGAACGGCTCCACGTGAGACCGGTCCCGGGTCCGCCAGAAACGCAGCACGGCCGCCACGAAGTGGACCACCCGGTTGCTGCTCTCCACGTGGGTCTGCTTGCGGAGAAAATGAACCAGCGGGTCCTTGCGGTTGGCCACCTCGTCGATGCGGGTCGAGATGTCCCGCAGCTCCCCTTCGGCCCCGATGTCGTTGAAGTAGACGGGAAACAGTCGGCAAAGCTGCTTGACCAAGTTGTAGACCGGACCGATGTCGCTGTTGAGCAATCGGGTGACGTCCCGGGGAAACAGATCGGTGTCCTTGATGAAGACCCCGCCCACGGACAGGTGGATGACGAGATCCGACAGCAGACGGGTGGACCATTTGGGATTCAGGCCGATCAGCTCCATCCAAACCCGAATGTTCTGCAGGTGGGCCGCGTTGACCCGGATCTGCCAGTCGTCCCCCACGCCGCCGATCATGGGCGCCTGAAAGCCCAGGTCCGTGGCGGCGTTGATGAACAGTTTCACCAGGTCGCTGTCGTCGGTGCGATAGACCCCCCGGCCCATGTTGAGGACGCAGGTGAGGGCCGCGGCGGGAAAATCCCGAAAGCGGGTCTTGAGAATGGCGAAGGTTTCCTGGATGAGCCGATCCAGATAGGAAAACCGCTCATGGCCGATGAGCCAGCCCAGGGTCCGGTTGATGTCCCGCAGGGCCTCCTCGTGGACGACCGAGAGGCCCGAAATGTTCATGATGTGAAAAAGAAAGATCACCTTCCAGCGGTTGCCCTGACCGCTGTCCCGCCCCGCCGTCAGCAATCGGGCGGGAATTTTGCGATAGGCCTCCACGAAATCGTTGTAGCCGGGCAGGTTGAGCAGGTGGCCCAGCCGGTGGAGGGCCCGAACATGTTCGGTGTCGCCGGTTTCGTCGGCGAGGATGGCGTCCAGCCGCTCCCGATATTCCCGAATCCGCCCGCGGTCGATCTCCTCGAAAATCGCCGCCACCGCCTCCCGGTCGGCCAGCCCCTCCACCTCGTGGGAAAACCAGTCGAAGGGATCGTCCTGGGCCAGCCAGTAGTCGTAGGCCGCGGCGAAGTAGGCGGCCAGAAACCGATTGACCTCCGCGAAATCGATGATCACGTCCGACGAGTGGGGGGCCAACGTCTCGGCCAGCCGTTCCGGCCGGTAATAGCTTTTGACGAAAAGAAAAAAGGGTTCCTCGTCCAGGGCCGCGACACGGGCCAGGGCGTCGTTCAGGACGGGAAGAAACCGGAGGATGGCCGTTTTCCCCGAGTCCTTGATCATCTTCTGCAGGAAGAGCAACAGGTCGTCCACCGCGTCGGTGCGCACGTCGGGATCGGGCGACTGCTTCAAGGCGGAAAGGAAGATGTCCACGAACAGGGCGGCGGCCTCGGGGCCTCGCTCGTGATCCCGCAGCAGGTGGAAATAGTTGAGGGCGTAGGCGCGGGCCTCGGCGACGATGAACTGAAGGTTCTTGCGGGGGTGGGACAGCTCCTTGAGAAAGGTGGTCAGCCCCTCGGTCAGCCCGTAATAGCGGGACATGACCGCCTGCAGGGGTTCGTAGGCGGGGTCGATGTCGACGTCCACGTGGTAGCTGGCCAGATTGACTTCCAGGGCCTTGGACTGGATCACCGCGTTCTCCTTTCCGGGTTCGTCCGCCGGACGCGGGGACCCCGATTTCCGCTTGGATAACAAAATGGAACGGGGTTTTCAAGGGATTTGGGAAGGTCGCCGCGCGCGCGATCCGCCCGAAAAAAAGGCCCCTCCCCGAAACGGGGAGAGGCCGGGCGTCCAACGAAACGGAAGGGCCGGTCTACAGCTCCAGCCAGGAGTCGGAAAACAGAGACTTGCCCATAATCACGTTGACCGACTTGACGTAGTGCTGAAGCTCGGTGGAGAGGCCGTCCATGTCCGGCTGGTTGCCGTCCATGGTCTGCTTCACGGCGTCCATGATGTCGGCCCGCTTGCCGTGGGCCATGTCCATGGTCACCTGGTCCCGGGCGTCCGCGATGAAGGACTTCATGCCGTGGTGGGTCAGCATGGCGGTGAAGGTGATGTTCATCACGTGGCGCAAATGATCGGGAATGCCGCTGGAGATGTTGGAGACGCCGCAGGTGCTCTGGCAGCCGGGCGTGATTTCGGGCAGCATGTCCATGAAGTTCATGAGCGAAATGGCCTGGGGCTGCTGGATGTTCACCGGCGTCACGATGCCGTCCACCCACATCTGCTCGTTGGGGACGCCGGCCTCGTTGGCCACGGTCATCAGCTCCACCAGCAGGGCGGCCCGCTCGTTCTCGTCTCGCGGCAGCCCCTCGGGGCCCCACATCAGGGCGCAGAAATCGGCCTGGTGCTCGGCGGCCAGAGGGACCATTTTTTCGTACCGCTCGGGCCGGACCATGATGGAGTTGATCATGGTGGGGAGCTTGCACTTGGGCAGGGCCGCGGCGATGGCGTCGATGTTGGAAGTGTCCAGCACCAGCGGCACGTCGTCCACGACCTCCTGAATCACTTCCACCACCCAGGGCATCAGCTCCACGCCCTCTTTTTTGGCGGGGCCCAGGTTGATGTCGATCAAATCGACGCCCTTCTCCTTTTGCATGACGGCCTCTTCCTGGATCGGCTTGGGATCGCGCTCTTTGAACGCCTTGCCGATTTTGGTGCCGATGACGTTGAGCGATTCGCCGATCACCCAAAATTCGCCCTCGTTGAGAGGTCGCAACACATCCGTTAATTTTGCCATGGGAACTTTCCTCCTACGCAGTGGTGACGGCCAAATTCGACGGACGATCCGCCCGGAGCGTTTCGCTCGTCTTTTTTCTCGCATGCCTATGGAATCGGAAACGCCGCCGGTCGGCGAAAGGCCGGCCGGCGACGGAACGGACGCTCCTATTTGGCCTTTCCTTTCAGAAAGGCGGGAATATGCGCGGCCTCGCGGGGGCCGACGGTGATGTTCCAGCCCGGCAGCTCCTCTTCCACGTCGCCGGCGATGGCGGCGGCGTAGCCGGGGATGACCAGTTCCTGGTGCTTGACCTTGTCGGCAATGCCGCATTTCTTCACGAACATGCCCACGTCGTCGCCGGCAAATTTGCCGGCGGCCCAGGCGGTAAGCACCGACAGCCCCTCGGCGTCCTTGATCAGCAGCCAGGTGGGCACCTTGCTCGCCTCGATTTCGCCGGCGACGATAAAGTAGGTCAGGGCGAAGTTGGTGGTCACCAGGATCGGGGCGTTCTCGCCCGGATTGTTCACCGGATAAATGCCTTCGGTCACGGTCATGGGCCGCTGCGGGTCGGTGAAAATGTTCAGCCGTTCCAGCAGCAGCGGGAAGAGCGTTTCCCCCTTGAAGTCGGAAAGAATGGTGATGGCGCCGTACTTCGCCACGAACATCCCGGCGATGAGGGTTTCCATCTCCAGGCTGGGGGCCATCTCGCAGGGGAAGGTGATGGTGGGAAAGCCCAGGGACCGGTTGAGGTCCTTGAGGGCCGCCCGGCGCATGGCCACCTGATCCTCCAGGGCCTGTTTCACCTCCCGGGCGCCGGAGTCGAGCACCAGCTTTTTATGGCCCATGGCCACGAGCTTGTCGGTCAGGGCGATGAGATCTTCCACGTTGCCGGCCTTGACGGCCAGGGGCAGATCCATCTCCTTGGCCAGGGCGCCCAGCTCGTCCACGTTGTCCGCGGTGGCCGCGTACAGCAACGGCTTTTTGAAGGCGCAGGCTTCGGCGCCCGCCTTGAGCACGTCCACCTTGTCGGACATCAGCACCAGGTTGAACTCGGAGGTTTCGGCGATGGTCTTGGCCAGCGCCGAAAAGGCGGCGGCGTCGCCACCCACGTCCTTGAGGGCCACCAGCTCGGGGCGCAGGTTAAAGCCGACCCGCTCGTACTGAATGGCGTTCCATTCCTTTAGCTTGGCGCTCAGGTCGGCCTCGGGGGTGTCCGAAGCGACCAGCGCGCCGATGGCGGTGGGATTGTAGAAGGTTTTTTCGTGTCGATTCAGCACCGTTTCGCCGCCCACGGTTCGTTTGCGGACGCCGGCGCCGATGTCCACCGGCAGAATGGGGGGCGCGGAGGCCTCGGCCAGCTTTTCGCGGGCCTCCTCGGACACGTAGGGGCAGTCGTCCAGGCTGGCCTTGCCCGACGCCAGGTTCATGGCGAAGGCCAGGCAGGTGGGAACGCCGCATTCCTTGCAGTTGGTCTTGGGCAACAGCTTGAAGATCTGAATACCGGTTAAGGCCATGCGTCTCTCCTTGTAATCGGGTCGCCGGACCCGCCGCGGCGGGAGTCCGGCGTTCGGGTTCTGGAGCGGGGCGGAAGCCCGAAGGCCGCCGCCCCGGGGGATGCGGTTCCGCCGTTAACCGACCAGCGGCTCCATTTCCAGGGCCGGATGCTTTTTCTCTTCCAGGAACGGCCGGATTTCCTCTTCGGTGGTGCCGACCGTCTCGTCGGCGATCCGGTCGATCAGATCCGGCATGCCCATCTCCTCGCCCCGGGCGATCAGCCGCTCGCGCAATTCTTCCTTGAGGGCCTTGGGCATCCAGACCATCCGCAACAGCCCGCCGTCGCCCAGGATGAACTTCCGCTGGGTGATGTTGAACTTGGAATGGCCCACGAAGCCCGGCGAGGAGGCGCCGCCGCCCATGACGCCGGCCAGAGTGGTGAACTTCATGCCGCAGGGGGTTTCCCCGGTGAACTCGCGGTTGACCGTCATGACGCCGTTCAGGCCCGGCAGCATGGCCGCGATGGCCTCGCAGCAGCCGCAGGTGGTCATGGGGTCGTAGACCATGGAATAGAAATTGTACTTGGTCACCGCGCCGCGGGTGGCCTTGGCCACGAAGTCGTTGACGCCCTTCCACTGGCCATACTTGGCGTCGATGACCTCGCCCTTCTGGATGGGCTGGTTGGGTCCGGTGGGGCTGATTTCGAAGGCCGCCCGGCAGTCCATCCAGTTGTAGGCGCCGCACAGGCCGGTCCGCTCGGGGCTGACGGTGCAGATGTGGTTGGGGGCGAAGGACTGGCACAGGGAGCAGGAGTAGAAGGTGTCCACCTCCTCGTCGGTGAGCTTGTCCACCCGCTCGTCTCGCTGCTTGTAGGCGGCCCGGGCCTGCTCGGTGATCTTGTCCACGTCGGCCTTGTCGGTGTAGAGAGTCACCTGGACCTTGTCCACGATGGCCTGGAAGTCCTGGTGCATCTTGGCGTGAAGCACCACGCCGATGTCCTTCAAGGTGAAGCCCTTTTCCTTGGCCGCCTCGCTGACCCGGACCCAGGCGATGTCGCGCTGGCCGGCGTGCATGACGCCCTGGATGTAGTTGACCAGGTGGTGGATCTGCCGCTCCAGAATCGGCTCGAAATCCTTTTGAAACTTCCGGCCGGCCACCTGGACGAAAACGGCCAGCGGCAGCACGTCGCCGCGTTGCAGGTCGGGGATGTCCTTGCCCTTGACCTCCACCTTGCCGTCCTCGATCTCGTTCATCTCGGCCATTTGGAGATACTCGGTGTTCTGGGTCTTGCCGCCGCCCATCTGCGCGAAGAGATCCTTTCCGCGGACCCGCTCGCCCTCGTAGGCCGGACCGAAGGAGCAGGGGATGTCGATCTCGGAGACGGTGACCTTGAGACCCCGGGTTTCCACCGATTTCTGAACCATCTCCTCGTGGGAGACGTTGCCCACCACGTGCTCGTAGGTGCAGATGCCGGTGGGCAAAATGGAGGGAATGTCGGTGTCGGCCAGGGTGGGGAAGCCCCAGTTGACCGCGCCGGCCGCGGCGGCGGCCCACTCGGCGTTCACGTCGCCCAGGGCGTTGATGAAGGCGAACACGCGGTTTTTGTTGTACATCAGGATTTTTTTGTAGTCGCCGGGCTGCACGCCGCCGAAGGCCATGGCCACCCGGTTGGCGAAGCCCAGGGCGAAAATCGCCGAAGAGATGTCCGGGCCGAAGGGCACGATTTTGGTGTTCCAGCCGATCTCCACGCCGGCCTCGACGAGCTGCTCGGAAAGGGTGGTGCCGTTCTGGTTGGCGGCCATGAAGACGTAGATGGATCGCTTCTGGTACTCCTCGATGATCATCCTGGCGATCTCGGGGTCCGGCGCGGCGCCCACGATGGCGGCGAAGCCGGGGGCGGAGCCGTCCACGAATTCCACGCCGCGCTTCCGAAAGATGGCGTCCTCGGCGGCGCCCAGCCAGATTCTGCCGTTTTCGGGATCGGTCTCCTCGGAGACATAATAGAAATCGGGATCGGACAGGTAGCGCAGGGCCTCTTCGATCTCGAAGGCGATCAGCGCCGCCATGCCGGCGTCCAGAAGGGGGCCGAGGTAGGGCAGGTGGTTGGAACCCTTGACGTGGGGGGGAAGCAGTTTGCGAGCGATTTCGAGGGGTTTTTTGATGTCCTCGAGTTTTTCCACCTTCAGCCCGAGCAGGGAATAGATCACGGGCAGGTAGTAGGCGGTGTTGGGAAAGCCGACCTCGGTGGCGGCGTCCCGGCTTTCGAGGGCTCTGCGATATTTTCCCTCGACCTTGGAAACGATATTGTAACCACCCTGGATACCGGCAAATGCTACGAGTCTGGACATTCGTTCACTCCTCCTTCGTTGAGGATTTGTAACGTCTGGTTTGAGCGCGTGCGGACATCGGGAATCACGATCCGGCTTCCCGCCGGGGCGTTCCCGCGCCCGGAGATCGTCGTTACCGGTTGTTGGCCCAGTCGATCTCTTCCTCGAGACGTTCGAGGGAGCTTTTCTCCGCGGACTTGGCGCGTTCGGCGGCCAGTTGGGCCTGCCGCTCGGCAAGCTCGGCCAGACGCTTCTTCCGGTCGGCCTCGATGATTTCGCGGAGCTTGGCCTCCTCGGCCTCGATTCGGCTCTTCTCCTCGGCGTCCTTTTTGGCCCGGGCTTCGGATTCCGCCTTGGCTTTGGCCTCCTCGTCCGCCTTCTTCTTGGCGGCGTCGGCCTCGGCCTTCTTTTTGGCCTCTTCCTCGGCGCCGGCCTTGGCGTCCATCTCGGCCTTCATGCGGGCTTCCACCTCGGCGCGGATGCGGGCTTCCGTGGCGGCGTCGGAGGGCGCGGCGGCCGGAGCGGCGGGTTCCGCGGGCTTGGCTTCGGCGGCCGGCTTGGGCGCTTCGGCCGGCTTCGCCGGTTCGGCGGGCTTGGCTTCGGCGGCCGGCTTGGCTTCGGCCGGCTTCGCCGGTTCGGCGGGCTTCTCGGCGGCCTTGGGCTTTGCGGCCGGGGCGGCCTTGGGCGCTTCCTTGGGAATGGTCAGGTCGGGTTCCGGCGCCAGGGCGGCGTAGTCGATCTTGGCCTCGGGCAGCCGTTTTTCAATGGCGGGGGCCTTCTCGGCGGTTCCCCCGTCGGCGACCAGGTCGATGAAGGCCTTGACCAGTTTGACCGACTCGGGATGACGCATGATGAGCACGTCGGAACCGGTGAGCAGGTAGGAGACCGCGCCGACGGCTTCCATCATGATGCCGCGCCGCTCGGGATCGCCCAGATCGGGCGCCTCTTCGACGGTCTCCTTGGCCTCCTTGGATTTCCAGACTTCGAAGCCGAGATTGTTGATGATGGGATACTGGAGTTTTTCGTCCCCCTGGGCCATGGCCGCCATGCGCAGCCGCTCCATGACCGAATAGGAGTATTCCATGCCGTAGCCCAGGCCGCCGGTGGTGGGGTCGATGATGACCCGGTCCATGGGCATGCCCAGGTTTTCCAGCAGAATGTTGACCTGCTTGGCCAGGTTGACGTCGATGGGCGAGGAAGAAATCACGATGTGGCCGTAGCCCATGGCGGCCGCGCCGATGCCCTTGTGGTTGGCGTCCTCCACCGGACCCAGAATCAGGGATTCGTCCTTGAAATCCTCGGCGATCTTCTTGAGAACCTCCTCGTCCTTCTGCGGGGCGGCCGTGCCCCAGACGATCAGCGGGACGCTCACCGCTTCCTTGACCTTTTTGACGGTGGCGGAGGCCTCGGCCGGAGTGGCGTCCTTGTCGTTGGGATCGGTGCTCCGAAGCAGCAGGGCGATCATGTCGGCGCCGAATTCCTCCACGCATTTCTTGGCCCAGGCGGCCGGATCGTCCAGCACGTCCTCGAACGGCTTTTTGGCGCTTTCGGCCCAGTCTTCCGGCTTCATGTCCCAGACTTCCATGGCGATTTTCGGCTTGTTGGGCATATCGCCTTCGAACTGGTAGAACGGATAGCAGGTTTCGCCGCCGACCTTGACCGCCTGGTCGCCCTTGCCCAGCGAAACTTCTCTTACGGCCCCGGAATACGATTCTTTAAAGAATTGGAAAGCCAATGTTCATACCTCCTCTGGATGTTGCGACATTCGTTCGCCTGAACACCAATCGGTTACCCGCGGCGCGGCCGTGCATCCCCCGGCCGGCCCCATCGGCGATCCTCCTTTCTCCCCCATGGGTTATGAATTTGCAGTTCCCAACGGCGCCCCGACCCGGCCGCGGCTCCCTTTCCGCAAGGCATGGTCGGGAATTATCCTGAAATCAGAACGCCAGATTATATTGAAACGTCCTGAAATTGTCAACCGAGTTTAAGCCGGGCGCCAAATAGAAGCGCCATGATTTCAACGGGTAAGCGGGTCCCAAAAAGGTAAGTTTATTCGTGGGCCACTTCCCTTGCGGTCGGCGGGCGCTTGCAAAGCCATGCCGCAAAGCGCGAAAAACCGATTTTGGTTAAAATTTATTTTACCCCAAATCTCGCCCGAAAATCAAGTGCGGCGGCCTTTCGCGGCCCCTCCGATCGGGGAAACGACGAAGGCCGGCCGCTCTCGGCAAGCGGACCAACGAGGCGCAAAAATGTTGCTTCGCACAAACCCATCGGCGGAAAATGGCGGGAGAAGATACGGACGAAATTCGTCTTCAATTTGGCTGGTTTCGGCCCAACCCCGCATTTCGCCGCCGGCCGAAAACGGCGAATGGCCCAACTCGTTTTGCGGAACAACATGACGCCGACCCGATCCTTTTTCCATTGCCAAGCCCTTCCGAATCGGCTAAATTCGGTCGAGAATGCTCAAAACACCGGAACGGCCGGCAGGGACCGGTCCCCCCGTCCCCCCCCCACGCAAAGGAGCCGTCATGAGCGCAAGTTATTGGGCCGACGATTACGTCGAAAAAAAACGAACCGGCCAGGAGGCCATCGGGATGATCCGGCCGGGCCAGCGGGTTTTCATCGGTTCCTCCAGCGGGGAACCCCAGCACCTGGTGCAAAGCCTCTTCGACGTCAGCAGCCGATTCACCGACCTGGAGATCGTCCGCCTGTTGGCGCTGGAGCAGACCCCCCTCACCCTGGTGGCCAGCCGCAGCCGCAGCCAAAGCCTCAACATCCGATCCTTCTACCTGGGCTCCGGCCAGACCCAACAGCTCGCGGAAAACGCCCGGTTCATCACGCCCGTCAACCTCTCCGCCCTGCCCAAACTCTTCAAGACCCGGCAGCTCCCCATCCACGTGGCCATGATCCAGACCACCCCGCCGGACGACTTCGGCTGGATGAGCCTGGGCGTATCCGTGGACATCACCCTGTCCGCCGCCCTGTCCGCCGACCTGGTCATCGCCCAGGTGAATCCCAAAATGCCCCGGACCCTGGGCCAAAGCTTCCTTCACGCCAACGACGTGGACGTGGTGGTGGAGCACGAGGAGGAGCTGCTGACCATCGACACCCTGGGGGAGCTGGAGTCGGCCAACACCATCGGCAAAATGGTCTCCCGCCTCATCGACGACGGCTCCACCATTCAAATCGGCCTGGGCGTCACCTCCCAGGCCACCCTGCTGGCGCTGTCCGACAAAAAGGATCTGGGCATTCACACCCAGTATCTCACCGACGACATGATGAACCTGGTGGCCCGCGGCGTCATCACCAACCGCCGCAAGGGGTTCAACGAGGGAAAGCTGGTCTGCTCCTCGGCCATCGGGTCGGAGATGCTCTACGAGTTCATCCACGACAACCCGTCCCTGGACTTCCGGCCGTCGGACTACGTGAACAACCCGGCGGTGATCGCGCGGCACAACAAGATGGTGGCCATGAACGTGGCCATGGCCATGGACCTGACCGGCCAGGTGGCCGCCGACGCCCTGGCCCAGAACCACTTTTCCGGGGTCACCGGCATGCTCGACTTCGTGCGCGGGGCCAACATGGCCGAGGGCGGAAAGAGCATCATCATGCTGACCTCCACCTTCATCAAGGAGCACCGCAGCCGGATTTTTCCCAAGCTGCGGGAGGCGGCGGTGGTGGTGCCCCGGGGCGACGTCCACTACGTGGTGACCGAATACGGCGCGGTAAACCTTCACGGAAAAAGCCTTCAGGAACGGGCCATGGCCATGATCAGCATCGCCCATCCCGATTTTCGGGAGGACCTCTTCAACCAAGCCAAGGAGCTGGGGCTGCTGGGCGAGGAGCGGACCCTCAACGAATCGCTCCAGGGCGTCTATCCGGTCAAGCTGGAGGAGGTCACCGAATTCGAGGGGGAAACCGTCACCATCCGCCCCTCCAAGCCGGTGGACGAACGGCGCATCCAGGAGCATTTCTACAACCTGGACAAGGAAGACGTGATTTCCCGCTTCTTCCACGAAAAGCACAGCTTCGTCCGGGACGATCTCTCCGAAATGCTCCAGACCGACTACGTCAAGGACATGACCATCATCGCCCTGGTGGGGGAATTCGGCTTCGGCCGGGTGATCGCCGTGGGCGAGTATCTGCTCAACCCGGCCAGCAACATGGCGGAGGTGGCCTTCACCACCCACAAGAAATACCAGGGCAAGGGCATCGGCAAGCGGATCATGGCCAAGCTGGCCGAGGCGGCAAGGGAAAACGGCATCGCGGGACTTTTCGCCTACACCTCGCCGGAGAACAAAGGCATGATCCGGCTGTTCAAGTCCCTGCCCTACAAGGTGAAAACCACCTTCGAGGACGACATGATCCTGATGAAGTGCCGGTTCGACGAACTGGCCGACGCCGGTTGACATCGGGGAGGCGCTGGTTTAGCTTGCCCAAATACAAGACATGTTGCGGAATCAATCGACAACCGGACAAGCGCCGCCGGGCGAGGCGGTAGAAGGGCTGGGTATGCGGATGCACAAGGTGAGGTTTCTGCCCCATGAGCAAAGCATCGAAGTCGCGGACGGCGAACCGCTCATCCGGGCCGCCATGGAGGCCGGCGTTCACATCAACGCCTCCTGCGGCGGGGAAGGCGTTTGCGGGAAATGCCGGGTGCAGATCGAGTCCGGGACGGTGGAAGGCGGCGAATCGGAGCGAATTTCCGCCGAGGATCGGGAAAAGGGGTACCGGCTGGCCTGCCGCGCCGCGGTGAAAAGCGATCTTTCCGTCCGCGTTCCCGTGGAATCCTCGGTGGACGCCTCGGTGCTCAACGCCCAGAGCACGCCCCGCCGCACCGCGCACATCCAGGAATTCGACTTCGAGAAACTCAAGGAGGATGACCTGTTCGCGCCGCCCATGGAAAAGGTTTACCTGGAGCTGCCCGAACCCAACGCCCAGGACCATCTGCCCGACGTCACCCGGCTGGTCAGCTTTCTCAAGCTCAACCACGACGAGCATCGGATGGTCGTGGACATCCCGGTCATCCGGAAACTCCCCGACGTGCTGCGGGAGGACGGCTTCAAGGTCACCGCCACCCTGGCCCGGCCGGTGCGGGCCGACGGGCAGAACCACATCATCAACGTGCAGCCGGGCGACACCACCGGCCGGAACTACGCCATCGCGGTGGACATCGGCACCACCACCGTCTATGGCCAGCTTCTCAACCTCGTCAACGGCGAGGTGTTGGCGGAGCACGGGGAGTTCAACGGCCAGATCAGCTACGGCGAGGACGTCATCTCCCGCATCGTCCACGCCGAAAAGGCCGGCGGCCTGGATCGCCTCCACGCCGTGGTGATTCAGACCATCAACGGCGTGATCAAGCGGATCGTGAGCCGCGCCTCCATCGACTGCGACGAGATCACCAGCGTCACCCTGGCCGGCAACACCACCATGACCCAGCTGTTTCTAAAGGTGAATCCCCGCTACATCCGGCGGTCTCCCTACGTGCCCGCCGCCAGCCTCTATCCGCCCGTATCGGCCCGAGACCTGGGGCTGGAGCTGCCCGACCACGTCAACGCCCTGGTCTTTCCGGCCGTTTCCAGCTACGTGGGCGGCGACATCGTGGCCGGGGTGATGGGCTCCAGCATGTACCGCACCGAAAAGCTGACGCTGTTCATGGACATCGGCACCAACGCGGAGGTGGTGGTGGGCAACCGGGACTGGTTCGCCTGCGCCGCCTGTTCGGCCGGCCCGGCCTTCGAGGGCGGCGGCATTGAATTCGGAATGCGGGCGGCCAAGGGGGCCATCGAGGACTTCAACATCGACCCGGCCACGCTGGAACCCATGAACATCACCATCGGCAACGTCCGCCCCCGGGGCGTCTGCGGCTCGGGGCTCATCATCATGGTGGCCACCCTGTTCGAAATGGGCGTCATCGACAACGGCGGCAAGTACAACCGGGACCTGGACACGCCCCGCATCCGGAAGCGCAACGACGTGTGGGAATACGTGCTGGCCTGGGAGGAAACGGAATCCGGGGTGGACCGGGACGTGGTGCTGACCGAAATCGACGTCGAAAACCTGATTCGGGCCAAGGGCGCCATCTACAGCGGCTGCCAGACGCTGCTGGAAGAGGTGGGATTGACCCTGGCCGACCTGGACCAGGTCTATCTGGCCGGCGGCTTCGGCAGCTACGTGGATCTGGCCAAGGCGATGACCATCGGCCTGCTGCCGGAAATGGACGCGGACAAGGTCACCTTCATCGGCAACGGCTCCCTGATGGGCGCCCGCATGAGCGCCCTCACCAACCAGGTTCGGCGCGAGGTGGTGGAGGTGACCCAGAAGATGACCAATTTCGAGCTTTCCGAGACGCCGTCCTACATGGACCACTACGTCAGCGCCCTCTTCCTGCCCCACACCAACATGGAGCTGTTTCCCCAGCTGAAGGCCCGGCTGGAGTCCCGGAAAACCGTCCCGGTCTGACCTCTCGCGCCATTCCGCCGGCGGCGGCCATGCTGCGGCGCACGGGGCGCGCCGCCGGCTTAACGTCCCGACACCTCCCGATTTTGCGTCGTTCCTTTCGCCGCCGTCCCGCAAACGCACATTTATTGGAATTTATTGCCAAAATTCAAAAAAAAAGCGTTTGACACCCTCCCACGATTTCAGTATGGTTGACGAAAAAAGGCTCGGTTTCAGTCTCGCTGGCCGCCGCCAACTCGCCTTCCCCCCCCCGAATCCAGCGTACCACCCAAGCTCGCGCTCCGCGACCGCCTCTCCGGCACTCCCGGCGGGAGGCCGAGGCCTTTTTTCTCTGGCGGAATTCCGCCAACCGAAAGAAGGGAGGTACGCAATGAGGATTCAGACCCAGCGCTCCTTCACCCGAAACCATTTTCAGGCCCCGGTTTTGTTCACCCGTTGCAACGGCCGGGAGGAATGCGCCGCGCTGATGCGCAACAGCAGCGTCGGCGGCATGTATTTCGAAAGCGACCGTCCCATGAAGCCGGGAGAGGGGGTGCTCATCCGCATGGCGGATTTCGCGCCCGATCCCTACTGGCCGGAAGCCAGCGACCACTACGTGGGCGAGGTGCGCTGGTGCGAGGAAAAGACCGGCGAGGACGAGACGACGAGCTACGGCGTCGGCGTTCGGTTCGTGGCGAGCGTTTGCAGGGACTGCGGCCACATGTCATTGGAACCCACCAGCTACACCTTCAGCAACGTGGTGGACGTCTGCCCGGAATGTCTGGCCCATCTGGAGAGCCTCTCCGAAGGCAAGCTGAAGCAGAGCATCCGCAACCATTTGATTGGGAACGTGGTCTGATCGCCGCGTTGGAGCGGCCGGGCCGGTTCGCCCGCGCGGCGGATCGACGCCTCGGTCGGCCCGGGACGAGCCTCGAAGCCGGCGCCGCGACGGAAGGGAAAAAGAAATCGCGGGCCGCCCCCTCGGCGGGCCGCGATTCGACAAAATTCGCCACGAAAAACGGGGGCGGGGATTTCAGATGAAATCCCCGCCCCCGTTCGTTCACGACGGGTCGGCCCTTGGGCTCGCCTCGGCCCGCGTTCCGGCCTCGCCCGGGGCGAATGGCGGGTCAGTCTCCAGTCGGCGCCATGACCATCGCTTCGCCGTCCAGCACCACTTTGCCGCCTTGATTGGTGCAAGTGGTTTTCAGCCGAACCCGGTTTTTCTCGGGAATCGTCTCGACCACCTCCGCCCGGGCGGTGATGGTGTCCCCAAACATCACCGGGGCCAGGAAGGCCAGACTCTGTTTCATATAGATGGTGCCGGGCCCCGGCAGTTGGGTGCCCAGGATGGTGGAGATGAATCCGGCGGTGAGCATGCCATGGGCGATGCGCTCTTTAAACATGCCTTTCTCGGCCTGTTGGGCGTTCACATGGGCCGGGTTGAAATCCCCCGAAATCCCCGCGTAGAGATAAACGTCCGTCTCCGACACCGTTTTGGAAAATTCCGCAAAGTCCCCCACCTTGATTTCCGCGATGGTCTTGCCCTTCATGACACGCATCCTTTCCGTTGGGATCAGAACCAGAGCCGGTGACTCCAGATGTCCTCTTCCAGACTTTGCTTGTCTTCCTGCAGGGCCAGATACATGGAGGCGTTCTGAATGGCGATGCCGCCCTGCTGGGCCAGCGCCTCCATCAAAATCACCATGCTTTCGGGGAATTCCCGCTCCACGTCGCTGCACAGCCGCATGACGCCGATGATTTCGTCGCCCACCGAAATGGGCGCCACCAGCATCGAGACGATGCCCTCCTTCTCCATGGCCTCGGGGTATTGCACCCGGGAATCGCTCCGCGCGTTCTTGATCGCCACCGTTTCGCCGCTCAGGGCGCGGGTCACGCTCCGGTCGCTGGAGACGGGCCCCTTGGCCAGAAATTCCTCCGAAAGTCCGTAGCTCGCCACCAGGTCCAGGGTTCCGGTCTCCTTGTTGAGCAGCCGGATGTTGACGCCCTTCAGGCCGAAGGTGTCGGCGATGTCCGCGGTGAGAATATGCAGAATCTGTTTGATGTCGAGGCTGGCGTTGATGTTTTTGGCGAAGCCGCGAAACAGGGTGGCGTTTTTCCGCAGCCGGTCCACCAGTCGGGAATTCTGGATGGCGACGCCGCCCTGGTCGGCCAGGGCCCGCAGAAAATCGATCTCCTCTTCCGAGAAATCCCGCTTTTGGGCGGTGTACAGAGACAAAACGCCGATGATCCGATCCTCGGCCATGACCGGCACCACCAGAATGGAGGCCAGCCCCTCCGCCTTTTTGGCGGCCTTGTTTTCGGCCCGGGGGTCGGTGGCCACGTCGGCCATGGCCAGATAGCCATCCTTCACCATCTGGTCGGCCAGCGGACGCGCCCGGTAGGGGTCGGCATGGAGATAGTTGTCCGACAATCCCCTCCGGGCCACGGGAACGAACAAATCGTCCTGCTCCCGGCGCAGAAACAGGCTGGCGGCCTTGCCGTCCATGGCGTCAACGGCCCCCTCGACGATGCGGTCGAGCAGCTCTTCGCGCTTGAGGGTCGATCCCAACGCCTTGCTGATGGCGCAGAAGGTCTTGAAGTAGTCCCGATTGATCGTCATGTTTCTTTTCCCCCTACTTCCGCGTCTTGTCGGCGGTGGACGCGGTCTTGGATTGACCGGTGGATGATTTTCGGCGCGAAGCCGTCTTTTTGGCGGGCCCGTTCCCCGTTTTCGTGCCCGTCGAAGCGGTCTTCGCTTTCGCGGATTTCTTGGCCGCTCCGGAAGCCGTTTTGCCGGCGGCGGATCGCCGGGTCTTGCGTCCGGCGGCGAACTTTTTGGGCGTCCCCTCCCGCTCCTTCAGCCATTCGTTGATTTTGGGCGCGAACAGCTTCTGACACTTGGAACTGACGTAAATCCCGATGTGGCCGGTGTCGAGCACCAGATCCTCGGTGTCCTCGCTGCCCACCCGATCGGTCAGCAGCTCGCAGGCCTGGGGCGGCACCAGATGGTCGAACTTGCCGTAGATGTTGAGCAACGGCATCGAAAGGTTCTTGAGGTCCACCCGCTTGCCGTCCAGCTCCATTTCGCTGTTGATGAGCTTGTTTTTCTTGTAGCAATCCTCGATGAACTGTCGGAAGGTGGCGCCGGGCACGTCCGGACTGTCGAAAATCCATTTCTCCATCCGGACGAAGTTTTCCACGAAGGATCGATTGTCCATGTTTTCGAAAAAACCGACATATTTGTCAAGGATCAAGCGGGCGGGATTGAGCAATAAAAAGCCCAGGTTCATCAGATCCCCGGGCATGTTGCCGTACAGCGATCCCATTTCATCGGCCCGGGTGTTTCTCATCCAGATGTGGAGCAGGCCGGCCTCCGTGTCGAAATTGGTGGGCGTGACGGTGGTGACCAGGTTCTGAATCTTCTCGGGATGCAGGGAGGAATACATGACGGAAAAGGCGCCGCCCATGCAGATGCCCATCAGGTTGATCTGGTCGATGTCGTGGCGCTTCCGGATGAAATCGATCACGTTGTCCATGTAGCCGTTGACGTGGTCGTTGATGTCCAGAAACTGGTCCTTCCGGGTGGGGTAGCCCCAGTCGATCATGTAGATTTCCAGCCCCAGGTCCATGAAGCTCTGGACCACGCTCCGGCCCGGCTGCAAATCCAGCATGGTTTCCCGGTTGATGAGGGCGTAGACCATGAGCAGCGGGTACTTGTGGGTCACCGTTTCGGGTTTGTAGTGCTTCAGCTTGACCCGATCTTCGGTGTACACCACCTCGTAGGGGGTGGTCGCCAGATCGGTTTCCAGCGGTCCCAACAAGACGTCCGAGACCTTTTGCGCGCGGTCCTTGGCCTGCTCCGCCCGCTCGGCCATTTTCTTCAGAATCAGGTCAACGGCGATTTTCGGCTGTTGGCTCATAGAAGGGCCTCCTTTCCGTGGAGAGCGTTCGACGTCAGGCCGAAACCTCGTCTTCCACGCGCTTGGTCAGTTCGTTGACCTTTTTCTTGAGGAGATACAGGTCCTTGTAGACCTCGTCCATGTCGCGGTTGGTGGGGATGGGCAGCTTGGAAAGCAGATCGTACATCACCTTGTTCTTGGCTTCCCGATACTCGGCGAGCTGGGCGATGGTCTTGTCCATCACCTCGGTATATTCCGGGCTCTGGAGCAGCGTCATGTAATGGCCTTCCAGCGTCCGGATCCAGAGATTGTAGTAATCCTTGAAATTGTCGAGAACCTCTCCCTTCTCCGCCATTTCCTCGACCTTTTCCTGCATGGCCGTCCCGGTTTTTTCAATGGGCACGTAAAACAGGTATAAAAATTCGCCCAGGGCGGTCTGGAACAGGTTGTGCTTGTCGATCATGTCGTTGACCCGCTCCTGATGGAAGCGGGTGAGACCCAGGGCCGGCACCTTCAGAAATTTCTGAAATTCTCGCTCGTAGAGATCCCGAAGGGCCTGAAAGGTCTCCTGATCGATGTCGTCGAACTTGTAGGCCTTGGGTTGCCGGTCCATCTTGGCCGCCCGATCCATGAACTGGCGCTGAAGCTCGGCGTACCCGTCCCAGCTCTGGCGGGCCATGGTCATCAAAAAATCCGGGATGTAATCCATCCCCTTCATCATCTCCTCGACGTTGTCCGGCTTGGAAAGGCTGGCGAACAGCGACTGGAACGCCTTGCCGCCCGATTCCATGGCCTTCTGGTACTGCCGAAAGCGGGGGTTTCCGAACATTCCGTCCTCGCCCGGCGTCGCGCCGGACTGCATTTTGAACATCTCCTCCCAGAATCCGGACGCCGATTTCATCCAGGCCGAAAAGACGGAAGCCGGGTCCATGCCCTGCCGGTTATCCTGATCCATGAAGCGCTCCTATTCCATTGGTGGGGTCATCGCGCGCGAGAAAAGCTCCGCTTCCCCGCCGGTAGCGAACGTGCGGCAGGAATATATAGCAATCAAGGAAAGAACACAAGCTTGATGAACGCCAATTATTCATTCGGATCGGGATCATCCTTCGAAAACGGCGAAAACGACTGGAAGGGCGTCAACTTTTGCATGGTCTTCCCGGCCGCGGAGGAAAGGTCGATCCCCAGCTCCATGCAGATGCGAAACTGCGCATCCATGTTCCGTCGATAGGCCAGATAGCTCTGTATGCTTTGCTCCAGGTATTTATCGAAAAATTCACTCAGGACGGTTTCCCCGGAGCGGATGATGAGATGGAGCAGGGACACCGGCAGCACGCTGTTGTTTTTCTTGGCCTGCTCCATGATGATCTGGGTCAGGATGAACGCGGTCACGTCCTGATCGGTTTTGAGATCGATCACCCGCACCTGATGGCCCTGCTTGATGAGGTTCGAGACGTCCATCAAGGTGACATATTTGGAATTTTCAGTGTCGTAGAGCCGACGGTTGGGATATTTTTTGAGCGTAATGCTGGATGCCATGGGCGCCTCCCGGCCGATTTGTTACATCGCAAAAATTTGAACGGACAAAGGGGAAAAATGAATCCGTTATGGGCGGAAAACGACCCGAAGGTCAAGGATTTCCGGGAAAGAAATCGTCGCCGATCCGTTTGGAATTTTTTGTGCACTGCAAAAAAATTCTCCTTGACATCGGCGGCGATTTCCTTAAAATAAGGGTATTGATGGAGGCGGCGCGACGCCGCCCCGGCGACGATTCACCCCCCACCCCCAACGTAGAAGGAGGAAATTCCATGGAACCCGGAATGTTTCCCAAGCAGGTCCTGAGCTATCAGCGCAGCCTTTTCGAAAGCGCCTTCAACGCCATGTGTGCGGTGCAAGACCAGACCGAGCAGATGACGGAAACCATGCTCAAGCAGATGAACTGGATGCCCGAGGATACCAAGAAGTCGCTGCGCGAAACGGTGGAAATGTACAAAAAGGCCCGCGAAAACTACAAGAAGTCGGTGGAAGAGGGCTTTGACCGCATGGAAGAGATGTTCACCGCCAAATAAGCGCGAGTTCCCAATTCCCGGCCGGATTCCAAGATCCGGCCGGATTCCAAGGAGAAAAAAACGTTATGGACCAAAAACAGCTTTTCAAGCAAATGCTCGACTTTCAGAAAGCCACCTTCGACAACTCCTTCAAGGCCATGGCCAACTTGCAGGAGCAGGGTGAAAAGATGGTGGACACCTTTCTGCAGCAGGCCACCTGGTTGCCCGAGGAAGGCAAGAAGGCGGTCGCCAACTGGATCAACGCGTACCAGGAAGGCCGCGCCAAATACCGCGAAGCCGTGGATCAGAATTTCGAAAAGGTGGAAGCCTACTTCGCCGGTACCGACAAGAGCGCCGAGTAATCTGCCGATTGCGCCCGTACCCCCACGAGGGCCGGGCGCGGTCACTGGAGGACGAACCCATGGTCGACCAAGCCCCACCCGCGGAGAAGGAACTGAATCCGGATTTGCTCCTGGAACAGCTTCTCACTCCCATGAAAACGTTTACGGCGGGCGTGAACGCCGCCGGAAACTTCTACTCCGGCCTCAACCGGTACGTGAACCAGCTCCTGGGCCCCTTCTTCATCGCCAGCCGATATTTCAGCGACGTCGAGAAATGCCGAATTCTTCAGGAGCCGCCCCTGAAGAACATCCAGGACTACCTCGCGCTTTCCGACTTCAGCCTGGATCTCGTCAACCGGAGCCTGTTGGCCGATCTGCGGGCGGTGAACGCCTACGCCGAAAAAGAACTCCCCAACGCCGTGGCCGCGCTGTTCAACACGCTGTTCGATCTCGATGGCGAGCCCATCGACGATTACATGAACCGGCAGGCCCGCGCCGCGGAAACGGTGGCCAAAACCTATCCCGAGGCGATCGCCGACATCGAGTCCGAGTTCGGTTTTCATTTCGAGCGGGGCCGGGACGTCCGGTTCGCCGAGACCGACCGGTTCGTCCTCTATCAGATAATGCCCACCGACCCCAACGTAAAGGTCCGGGAAGACGGAAAACCCGTTTTCATCATGCCGCCCTTCGTGCTGGGGGCCAACATCCTGGCGTTTCTCCCGGGCGAAAACCGGAGCTACACCCACAATTTCGCCAACCAGGGGATTCCCACCTACATCCGCGTGATGAAAAACATCCAGGAATCCGAGGCCCTGCAGAAAATGACCGGGGAGGACGACGCCCTGGACACGAAATTTTTCTGCGAAAAGATCGTGAAGCGGCACGGCCGCAAGGTCACGCTGAACGGATATTGCCAGGGCGGCTTCTCCGCCGTCTGCAACATTCTCTCCGGAGAGCTGGACGGGCTGGTGGACGCGCTGATCACCTGCGTATCCCCCATGGACGGCACCCGCAGCAAGGATCTGGTCGATTTTCTGGAAAGCCTGCCCACCCGCTTCAACGACCTGGAATACGGCATCAAACGGCTGCCCAACGGCAACCGGGTCGCCGACGGCAACCTCATGGGCTGGGTCTACAAGCTCAAAAGCATCGAGGTGGAATCCCCGCTGGTGGCCTTCTTCCGCGACCTGATGATGCTGCGGCCCAAAAACGGGCAGCCGGTGAAGATCAGCACCACCGCCGCCGCCCTCAACTACTGGCTGATGAACGAGCGCAGCGACCTGCCTTTGGGCATCACCGAGATGAGCTACGCCTCCTACAACACGCCGGTGACCCCCGACGGCGACCTGCCGGTGAAACTCTTCAACCGGACCCTGAACTTCAAGGGCATCCAGGAGCGGAAGATTCCCTGGCTGATCTGCTACGGCGAGAAGGACGACTTGGTGGAACCCCAGACGGCCTTGGCCCCGCTGGATTACATCGACGCCGAAGTGGCGGCCTTCCCCAAGGGCCACGTGGCCATCGCCACCTCCTGGTCGAACCCGGCCTCGGCCTGCGCCCTGCACACCCGTTTCGGCCCCAATAATCACCGGGGTCCGGTTCGGTTTCAGTTGGACCTGGAGGCGGAAGCCGAGGCGGAAGCGCCGGCCAAGCCGGCCCAAACCGCCAAGGCCAAGGCGACCCAAAAGACCGTTGCCGCCGAAAAAAAGGCGAGCGCGG
>CAYFVR010000024.1:0-26431 GCA_964346545.1 uncultured Desulfobacterales bacterium
GGCTTGAACCTGTGACCCTCGGCTTGTAAGGCCGATGCTCTCCCAACTGAGCTACCCGCCCGTTCTCCCCGGCGGGCTGACCGCCAAAAACGAAAGTCTATCTATCAGCGGGGCCGCCCTTCGTCAATCCTTTTTTTCAAGGACGGCCACTTTTTTTAATTCAGCGTCCGCGGCTCGCCGGCCTCCGGCTTTTCGGGGATCATCGCCACCGGCATCTTCTCCTTGGCGGCCTTGGGATCGCCCTCGGACACTTCGGCGGACAGGGCATGAAACAGCACCTCGTCCATGTGCTCCACCGGGACCACCTCCACCTGGCGAATCACCGCCGACGGGATGTCCTTGAGGTCCTTTTCGTTCTCCTGGGGGACGATGACCTTCACCATCCCGGCCCGGTGGGCCGCCAGCAGCTTCTCCTTCAGGCCGCCGATGGGCAGCACCCGGCCCCGCAGGGTGATCTCGCCGGTCATGGCCACGTTCTGGCGCACGATGCGACGGGTCAGGGCCGAGGCCAGCGAGGTGCACATGGCGATGCCGGCGGAAGGTCCGTCTTTGGGGATGGCCCCCTCGGGCACATGGATGTGCAGGTCCAGCGTTTTATGAAAATCCTCGTTGATGGAAAGCGACTCGGCCCGGGTGCGCACGTAGCTCACGGCCGCCTGGGCCGATTCCTTCATCACGTCCCCCAGCTTGCCGGTCACCGTCACCTTGCCCGAGCCGGGCATCACGGCGGTTTCCACCTGGAGCAGCTCGCCGCCGAACTGGGTCCAGGCCAGTCCCGTCACCAGGCCCGCCTGATCCTCCGTTTCGGCCTGATTGATCCGGAACCGCTCCGGCCCCAGGTGCTTGGTCACCGACTTCTCGGTCACCCGGATGGCGCCGGATTCGTTCGTCTCGCCGTTCTTGAGCACTTCCCGGGCCAGCTTTCGGCAGATGGAGGCGATTTCCCGCTCCAGGTTCCGCACCCCGGCCTCCCGGGTGTAGTAGCGGATGACGTGAAGGACCGCGTTCTTGGAGAACTGAATTTCCCGGTCGCCCAGGCCGTTCATCTCCACCTGTTTGGGAATCAGGAAGTCCTTGGCGATGTTGTACTTCTCGTGCTCGGTGTAGCCGGGCAGCCGGATGATCTCCATCCGGTCCTGCAACGGCAACGGGATGTCCGGCAACGTGTTGGCGGTGGTGATGAACAGGATGTTGGTCAGATCGTAGTCCAGATCCAGATAGTGGTCGCTGAAACTGTAGTTCTGCTCCGGGTCCAGCACTTCCAGCAGCGCCGCGGAGGGATCGCCCCGGAAGTCCATGCTCATCTTGTCCACCTCGTCCAGGCAGAAGACCGGGTTGTTGACCCCGACCTTGCGCAGGGACTGGATCACCTTCCCGGGCATGGCGCCGATGTAGGTGCGCCGGTGGCCGCGGATTTCCGCCTCGTCCCGCACGCCGCCCAAGGAGAGGCGCACGAATTTGCGGCCGGTGGCCCGAGCCACGGAACGGGCGATGGAGGTTTTCCCCACGCCCGGCGGTCCCACCAGACAAAGGATGGGTCCCCGGATTTTCTTGACCAGGGTCTGGACCGCCAGATACTCCAGAATCCGCTCCTTGGGCTTTTCCAGGCCGAAATGGTCCTTGTCGAGGATTTCCTCCGCCTCCACGATGTCGGTGCGAATCTTGCTCTGTTCGGACCAGGGAATGCCGACGATCCAGTCGATGTAGTTGCGAACCACGGTGGCCTCGGCGGACATGGGCGTCATCTGCTTGAGCTTCTTGAACTCGGCCCAGACCTTGTTCTTGGCCTCCTTGGGCATCCGCTTGCGCTTGATGCGCTTTTCCAGCTCGTTGAGTTCCTCGGCGGCGTCCTCTTCGCCGCCCATCTCCTTGCGAATGGCCCGCATCTGCTCGTTGAGATAGTAGTTCTTCTGGGTCCGCTCCATCTGGTCCTTGACGCGGCCCTTGATGCGCTGGTCCACCTGGAAGACCTCGATCTCCATTTTTACCAGATTCAGCAGATGCTCCAGCCGCTCCTTCACGGAAACCGCCTCCAGCAGCTTCTGCTTCTCCTCGATGCCGAAGGAGAAGTGGGCCGCCACGGTATCCGAAAGCTGGGAGGGATCCACGATGCCCGAAATGTTCCCCACCAGCTCCTTGGAGATGTTCTTGTTGACCTTGGCGTACTCCTCGAAGCCGTCCACCACGGCGCGGCTCAGGGCCACCACCTCGGCGTCGGTGTCGTGGGTTTCCGCCAGCCCGGTCACCTCCACCTGGAAAAATTTGTCGTTTTCCAGAAAGTTGGTAATCCGTCCCCGGGCCTTGCCCTCCACCAGCGCCTTCACCGTTCCGTCCGGCAGCCGAAGAAGCTGAAGGACGTTGCCGATGGTCCCCACCGGATTGATGTCCCGGGGGCGGGGATTGTCGATGTTGGCCTTTCGTTGGGTGGAAAGAAACACGGCCTTTTCGTGATTCATGGCGCTGGTGAGCGCCTCCACCGACTTGGCGCGCCCCACGAAGAGAGGGGCCACCATATGGGGAAAGACCACGATGTCCCGAAGCGGCAGCAGGGGCAGCGCCCGGCCCGCCAGGTTGGGATCGTCCTCTTTCCGAAGAATTTTTTGCAGATTGATCATAAAATATCACCTTGCACGTCGGGCGCCGGCCGGGAATCCCGTCCGACGCCCGATCCGATGTTAAGCCTGCTTTTTGGTCGGCTCGTAGAGCAGAATGGGCTCTTCGCGGTTGAGGACCACTTCCTCGCCGATCACACATTCCTTCACGTTTTCCAGAGAGGGAATCTGGTACATGATGTCGAGCATGCAGCTCTCCATGATGGCCCGCAGCCCCCGGGCGCCCGACTTGCGCTGCATCGCCTCCTGGGCGATGGCGGTCAGGGCGCTGTCGGTGAACCGAAGATTGACGCCCTCCATCTCGAACAGCTTCGAATACTGCTTGGTCAGCGCGTTGCGCGGCTCCTTGAGAATTCGAACCAAGGAATCGGCGTTCAGCTCGCCCAGGGTGGCGATCACCGGCAGCCGCCCCAGGAACTCGGGGATCAGCCCGTACTTGATCAGGTCTTCGGGCCGAATCTGCTTCAGGGTTTCCCCGGTGGTCTTCTCCTCGGGCTTCAGAATTTTGGCGCCGAAGCCCAGCGCCTTGGAGCCCAGCCGGTTCTGGATGATCCGTTCCAGACCGTTGAAGGTTCCGCCGCAGATGAACAGGATGTTGGAAGTGTCCACCTTGACGAAATCCTGCTGGGGATGCTTGCGCCCGCCCTTGGGCGGCACGCTGGCGGTGGTTCCCTCGATGATCTTGAGCAGGGCCTGCTGCACCCCCTCCCCGGAGACGTCCCGGGTGATGGACGGATTGTCCGACTTGGAGGCGATCTTGTCGATCTCGTCGATGTAGACGATGCCCCGCTTGGCCTTCTCCACGTCGTAGTCGGCGTTTTGAAGCAGGGCGAGAATGATGTTCTCCACGTCCTCGCCCACGTAGCCGGCCTCGGTCAGGCTGGTGGCGTCGGCGATGGTGAAGGGCACGTTGAGAAAACGGGCCAAGGTCTGGGCCAGCAGCGTCTTTCCCGAACCGGTGGGCCCGATCAGCAAAATGTTGCTCTTCTGCAGCTCCACGTCGCCGGTGGCCAGGGTCGAATCCAGCCGTTTGTAATGGTTGTAGACCGCCACGGAAAGCACCCGCTTGGCCCCCTCCTGCTCGATGACGTACTCGTCGAGCATTTGGTTGATCTCCTTGGGGATCAGATTGACCTCGATCTCCCGCGCGTCCTTTTCGGTCTCCTCCTCGATGATTTCGCTGCACAGTTGAATGCATTCATCGCAAATGTAGACCGCCGGGCCCGCGATCAGCTTTTTGACCTCGTTCTGGCTTTTTCCGCAGAAGGAGCAGAACAGATTGTCGTGGTCGTCCTTTTTTCGGGTCATCGGCTTATCCCTCCTTCTCCGCCAGGCGATCCAGGTCGTCCCGGCTGGCCATTACGTGATCCACGATCCCGTATTCCCGGGCGTCGGCGCCGGACATGAAAAAATCGCGGTCGGTGTCCTTTTCGATCCGCTCGATGGGCTGCTTGGTGTGATGCACCAGAATCTGGTTGAGCGCGTCGCGCATCCGCAAAATTTCCTTGGCCTGAATGGCGATGTCGCTGGCCTGCCCCTGGGAGCCGCCCATGGGCTGGTGAATCATGATCCGGGTGTTGGGCAGCGCGTACCGCTTGCCCTCGGCGCCGGCCGCCAGCAGCACCGCGCCCATGCTCGCCGCCTGCCCGATGCAGACGGTGGCGATGTTGGGCTGAATGTACTGCATGGTGTCGTAGACGGCCATGCCGGCCGTCACCACGCCGCCCGGAGAATTGATGTAGAAATTGATGTCTTTTTCGGGGTCCTCGGATTCCAGAAACAGCAACTGGGCGATCAGCAGATTGGCGATCTCGTCGTTGATCGCCGTCCCCAGGAAAATGATCCGATCCTTGAGCAGCCGGGAGTAGATGTCGTATGCGCGCTCGCCTCTGCTGCTCTGTTCAATGACCATTGGAATCAACGGCACGGGATATCTCCTTTTTACATTTCGGGTAGTCGCTTCCGAATGAAAGCTGTAATAATGGTTGTACGTCTTTGAAGAATTGTCAACAGACCGGGCCGACGCGGCCCGGTCTGTCGACGATGGATCGCCGGAGAAGCGAGAAGGCGGAGAGGGATCGGAACGGAGGGGAGACGATCGCGGCAAAGAGCGGCCGACGCCTTTCGGCCGCGGCCCGAATACGGCCCGAGGCGCCGACGAATGCGAATGAATGCGGACCCGGCGCGGCGGGGGATCAGACCTCGTCTTCCGCCTCCCCGGCCGCCGACTGGGTGGCCTCCACCGTCTCGATCTCGTTTTCTTCCAGCATGTTCCGGATGGCCTCTTTTTCCAGCAGGGAATGCTTGAAATTTTCCAGGCTCCGGGGGTTGCTCTTGTAGTATTCGGTGAACATTTCCACCGGATGGCCGAACCGCCGGGCCATGTCGGCGAGCCCCGCCTCCACCTCTTCCTCCGAAACGGTCAACCCCTCCTGCTCGATGACCTTTTGAAGAACGAGGTAGCGTCGCACCTGGGATTCGGCCGTTTCGCGGTAGCGTTCCCGCAGTTCGTCCAGATTGACGCCGGCGTCTTCCAGCGACATGTTCCGCTGGGAAAAGCTCCGCTCGGCTTCCTGAACGATCCCGTCCAGTTCCGCTTCCACCAGGGCGTCGGGCACCTCGAAGGAGAGGCGTTCCAGCAGGCCGGCGAAAAGCTGCTCGTTCAGCTCCTGCTCGGTTCGCTTGTCGTACCCCTCGGTGATGTTCTTGGCGATTTCCGCCCGCAGCTCTTCAAGATTTTCAAACTTGCCGAATTTTTTGGCCAGTTCGTCGTCGATGGGCGGCAGCACCTCCTCGCGGATTTCGTTGAGCTTCACCCGAAGCTGCACCGTTTGCCCCGCCATGTCCGAGTTTTTGTGGTCTTCCGGAAAGGTGAACTCGAAGGTCCGCTCGTCGCCGACGTTCAGGCCGATCAGATGGGCGTCCACTCCCGGCGCGATGGTGTTTTCGCCCATTTTCAGGGTGACGTTTTCCGCCGTGCCCAGCGGCTCGAAGGACGCGCCGTTCTGAAGCGCCTCGAAGTCCACCAGGGCGAAATCTCCCTCGGCCAGGGGCCGCTCTTCCGCCACCTTCCGCTGCTCGGCCACGTTTTTCCGCAGGGCCTGAAGCTGGGCCTCGATGTCGGCGTCGGTCACCTTGTATTCGGTCTTCCGCAGGGCAAGTCCCCGAAAATCCACGGGGCCCAGCTCCGGAATCACCTCCACCGTGGCGTCGAACCGATAGGGCGCCTGGTAGGAAAGTTCGGGCGGATCGATCCGGGGCTGACCGACGATCCGCAAATCCCCGTCCCGCACGGCGTCCGCGAAGGATTCCTGGATGAGCTTGCCGGCCACGTCCGCGTCCACGTCCTTGCGGAAATGGCGCTCCAAAACGGCGCGGGGGGCCTTGCCGGGCCGAAAGCCCTTGATCTTGGCCGTCCGTTTCAGCTCGTTGTAGGCCCGGTTCACCTCCCGGGCCACCTCTTCTTCGGGCACCTCGATGTGCAGCACTTTTTTGACGCTGCTGAGATCTTCGACGCTCACCTGCATGATGGTTGGGGTATCCTTTCTCCGAAATCAAATGCCTGAAGAAACCGGGATGTTTCGGCCGTCTTCAGGCATCCGGAATCACGGGATGGTGCGAGAGGGGAGACTTGAACTCCCACTCTGTTTCCAGAGCTGGATCCTAAGTCCAGTGCGTCTACCAATTCCGCCACTCTCGCAGGGGGGGAATCGCCTCTGGGGCGCCGCAAATTCCCGCGAAAATCCATATCCAATAAATTTCAACGCGACTCGCTACCTTAGTAATCAAGGTATGGAGTGTCAAGAAAAATTGGAAACCGCCCGGGATTTCGACCTGCTTTCGGCCGCGGACGCGGGCGCATTGCCCCTTGCGGCCGTCCGCCGAACATGCTAAGGGGATCATTTGGCATCGGGGCGTGGCGCAGCCTGGTAGCGCGTCTGCTTTGGGAGCAGAAAGCCGGGGGTTCAAATCCCTCCGCCCCGACCAGCTTCGCATCCGGTTCCGGGCCAATCCGAAAACGAATCGTCCTCGTCCGGCGCCTCTCCCTCCGATCCCGTTCGTTTCATCCACGGATTTCCGCGTATCCATGACCGTTCCCGAACCATTCCCCCATCCCGGCGTTTTGGAATTCTGCGTGCTGGCCAGCGGCAGCAAGGGGAACGCCATCCACGTCTCCGACGGCGTCACCGCCGTGCTGGTGGACGCCGGCCTTTCCGGCGTGGAAATCCAGCGGCGCATGGCCCGGCGCGGTCTGTCCCCGGCCGACCTGAGCGCCATTTTGGTGACCCACGAACACGGAGACCACGTCCGGGGCGTGGGGGTTCTGGCGCGGCGTTTCGGCTTGCCGGTCTATCTGAATCCCGACGCCGCCAAGGCCCTGAACGGCCGGTTGGGAAAAATCTCCGATCTCCGTTCGTTTCGACCCGGAGAGCCCTTTTCGCTGGGCGGCCTCGCCGTTCATCCCTTCGCCACCAGCCACGACGCCGCCGATCCGGTGGGATTCACCCTGGGGGCGGGCGACCGACGGCTGGGCATCGCCACCGACCTGGGCGTGGCCACCAACCTGGTCCGCCATCATCTCCGGGACTGCTCCGCCGTGATTCTGGAAACCAACCACGACCCGGACCTGCTGATGAACGGTCCCCACCCCTGGCATCTCAAGCAACGGGTGCGGGGCCGAAGCGGCCATCTCTCCAACGGCGAAGCCCGAGACCTGCTGCTGGACATTCTCCATCCCCGGCTTTCCCACGTGATTCTGGGCCACCTCAGCGAAGAAAACAACCGGCCCGAACTGGCCCTCGCCATGATCCGCGAAGCCCTGGACGGCCGCCGTCCCGCCGCCCGGATTCGGGTGGCCGGCCAGGACGAGGGCGCGGAACGGATCCGGCTCGACGATTCGGGACGCCGCGGGAACCCCGATTAACCCCCTTCGCCTTTTCGGCTCCTCTCCCGGCCGGCCGCCGGCTTGCATTTTCGGTCGGGAATGTCCATATTGTCGAAGTTCTTGAAACGCCCAACCCTTCCCCGCCGGCGCACGGCGGAACGCGGTTCGGCGAAAGGGCGAATCGCCCCCGAAATTTGAAATCCAAACCCACAGGAGTTGTTCATGAATTCACCCCAGGATCTTGATTTTACCGTGGACGCCGAAAATCTCTATCGCGAGGAGAACATCACCGACGTCAAGGTGGCCTCCATCCGCCGGCTCATTCCCATCAAGACCGACGGAAGCGACGACCCGGAGCGGGAGGCGCTGTTCATGGGTCACACCCAGCTCATGACGCCGTCGGGTCCGCTGCCCATCCAGTGTCCCCTCAACGCCAAAACCCTGGACGAGGCCCTGGACGAATTCCCCGGCGCCATGCGGGAGACCGTGAATCAGTTGATCGACGAGGCCCAAAAGGCCCAGTACGATTCCAACCGAATCGTGGTGCCCGGCGACCAGCAGGACAGCAAAATCATCTACTGATCCGTCGCCGGAGCCGTCCGGGCGCCGCGCGGCGCCCGGTTCGATTTCGGCGCCCCCCGCCAATCCCCGCCGCCGGAAGCCCCCATGGAAATGCAGGATCGCCTTCACGCCCTTCGGCACGTCTACGCGGTGTACGATCGTTTCGCCGAGACGATCCAGACCGCCTGCGAAAAGTTCTGCGCCCGTTGCTGCACCCGGAACGTCACCGCCACCCGCCTGGAGGCGCTGCTTCTGATCGAGGAAATCGAGTCCGGGGGGTTGGAACCGGTGGACCGGTTTCGGGAAACCCTTCAAGGAGACCGGTTTCGCCCCGCATTCACCACCAACCGGTTGGCCGAAATCTGCGTGGCCGGCGGCGATCCGCCCCCGGAGCCCCCGGCCGATCCCGGATGGGGCCCATGCGGGCTGCTGACCGACGACGCCTGCCCGGCATACGACGCCCGTCCCTTCGCCTGCCGCTGCATGGTTTCCGCGACCCAATGCGGCGAGGGGGGCGCCGCGGAGATGACGCCCCGGATCGTCGCGGTAAACACCGTCTTCATGCAGACGGTGGAGCATCTGGACGGCGACGGGTTTTCCGGGAACTTGGCCGACCTCCTCGCCTTTCTGGCCGACCCGGACCATCGCCAAACGTACCGGATCGGCCGTCCCGATCCGCTGCCGCCGGGGCTGATCCCCAATCGGCCCGCCCCGGTGCTGATGGTTCCCCCGGAACATCGGGATGCGGTTCGCCCCTGGCTGGAAGCGCTTCACCGACTGCCGCCGCGCGCGTGAGCGGGGCGCGGGACCGTCGTGTCGACGTTCTCCTCCGCCGGGAAAAAAGCCTCGATCCACCGCCCGAGCGCACCCGGAATCTCCCTCGGGGAATGCGAAGAACTCAGGCCAGCCCGAACAGCCGCGCCGCGTTTCCGCCGCAGATGGCCGCCCGATCGGCCTCGGAGATTCCGGATTCCGCCATGTCGCGGAAATAGCGGCCGGGCTTCAGCAGCGGAAAATCGGTCCCCAAAAGGATGCGATCCGCGCCGGCCAGGGCCGCGGCGGCGGGGTAGATGTCCGGGGTGTAGAGAAAGGGCGAGGCGGCCGTGTCGAAATAGACGTTGGCCAAGACCTCCCGCACTTCCCGCTTCAGCAGCCGATAGAAAAAAATCCCGCCGCCCCAGTGGGCGAAAATGATCTTGTTTTCCGGAAACGCCTTGGCCACGCCGTAAATCTGCGCCAGGGTGTTGGGCGACTTGCCGGGATAGGCGTGGCCCACCGGCTCGTTGGTGTGCAGCATCACCGGCGCGTCCCGCTCCCGACACAAGGCCATCGCCGCCTCCATGGCCTCGCGACCCGCGTCGGTGATGCCGTCTTCGTAGAAGGCCAGCTCGCCCACCCCGGCCATGCCGGCGGCCAGGCATCGCTCGGCCTCCCGAGGGGCCGACGGATGGAGGGGATCGAAGCAGGCCAGCCCGGTGAACCGATCCGGATGGCGGGCGACCGCGTCGAGAATGAAATCGTTCTCCCGTTGAAACGTTTCGGCGTCGCGCCAGGGAAAGCCGAAGACCACCGCCCGGTCCACGCCTTCCGCGTCCATCATCTCCAGCGTCTCCGCCGCCCCCACCAATCGGGATTTCGGCGAATCGTACAGCAGTCGAAAGGCGGGCTCGTCCGGGAAATAGTTGGAGCGGTTTTCTCGGACGCGGGGGGAGAACAGATGGACGTGGGCGTCGACGATCATTCGAATTTCCTCTCTCCAGGGTTTTGACAAGCCGCGGCTTCCGGCGTATGAAAGGGGCGCGGAACCGTCCATGACGGAGGGCCGGCGCAGCGAATCGGTTCGATCCTTGGTCCGGCTCCTCGGAGCCGGACAACGATTCCGCCAAATCGTACACCAATCCCCGTAAATGAGACAAGACCCACGGAGGACATCATGCGGTTCCAAAAAGCCGGAAAATCCAACACGGACGAAACCCTTCGCTTGGCCCGGGAGCGCCAGCAGGCGCTGGGGATCGAGGAAGTGGTGGTCGCCTCCACCACCGGAGACACCGCCTACAAGGCGCTGGAACTGTTTTCGGACGCCAAGATCGTGGTGGTCACCTACCACTGCGGATTCCGGGAGCCTTTCCAGAACGTCATGGACGACCAGGTCAAGCTGGATCTGGTTGAACGAGGCGCTTCGGTGGTGGCCGCCACCCACGCGCTGTCCGGGGTGGAGCGGGCGGTGGCCAAAAAGCATTCCGGCGTCTACCCGGCCCTGCTCATCGCCGACACCCTTCGCCTGTTCGGCCAGGGCGTCAAGGTGGCGGTGGAAGTCGCGGTCATGGCGGCCGACTCCGGCTCGCTTTCCGGCGCGGACGTCGTCTCCGTCGGCGGCACGGGCCGGGGGGCCGACGCGGCCCTGGTGCTCAAGCCGGCCAACCAGTCGGACCTGTTCGACATGCGGATCCGGGAAGTGATCTGCAAGCCGGTCGAATTCTGAAACCGTTTCCGGAGGCGGCGCCCGGCGCGGCCCGGCCTCCGACTCCGCGAGGCGATCCATGTTCTTTCTGATCGGCGGCATCTCCCCCAAGGAAGTCATTCTGGACGAACGGCCGAGGCTCTGCCCGATCTGCGGCCTGGCCCAGGCCCGCTACCGGCGGATCGACCATTACCTCAACCTGTTTTTCATCCCGCTGTTTCCGGTGAAGAAGGGGGCGCCGTTTCTGATGTGCGACCGCTGCGAGCGGGCGGTGGAGGAGATGGGTCCCGAATACCGAGATGCGGCGGAGGGACGCGGCCCGACCTATGATCGGACCTGCGACCGGTGCGGCCGGGAATTGGAATCCGACTTCCGCCATTGCCCGTCCTGCGGCGCGCGGGTTTCGGAATGAGCGGGGTGGAGCGACACGTGGTGCTGGTGGCCCCGGAGGTCCATTGGAACACCGGCAACATCGGCCGGACCTGCCTGGGCGCGGGGGCGTCGCTTCATCTGATTCGGCCGCTGGGCTTTTCCCTGGACGACCGGCAGGTGCGGCGGGCGGGGCTGGATTACTGGGATCGGGTGCGGCCGCGAATCTGGGCCGATTTCGACGCGTTTCTGGCGGGAACCCGGCCGGCGCCGGGCGAAATGGCGTTGCTGGCCAAAAGCGGGGCCGCTCCGCTGTGGGAATTGCCCCGATTGCGTCGGTTGTTCCTGGTGTTTGGCTCGGAAACTCGGGGGCTTCCGCCGGAGGTTCTGGATCGGTATCCGAATGCGATCTTCCACATCCCCATCGCCGACGCCGTCCGCTGTCTCAACCTCTCCACGGCGGCCGGCATCGCCCTGTACGAAAGTCTGCGGCCCTTCCGACCGCCTCACGCCTGGGCCTGACGGTCCTCGTCTTCGGGGGCCTCGCCTCCGCCCGTTTCCACGATTTCCTCGGCTTCCTCGTCGAAGGTTCCGTCCGCCGGCGCTTCGGATTCCGCCGCGTCGGCCTCCGGGCCGACGGGGATGGCGTGGCTGCGCAAAATTTCCCGGGCCTTGCGGTGACCCAGTTCCGCCGCCTCGCGCAGGTCCGCCTCGGCCTTGCGCCGGTCTCCCAGCTTGTTGTGGGCCACGGCCCGATTGTAGTAGGCCAACGCGTAGTTGGCGCGCAGGGCGATGGCGGCGTCGAAGGCCCGAACCGCCTCGGCGTAATTGCCCTCGGCGTAGAGCTTTCGGCCGTTGGTCATGCGCTGAAGGGCGACGGCCCGATGAAAGGAGCCCTGGTTGGGCCGCTGGAACTGGTAGCCGCAATGGCGACAAATGCGGGCCTTGGGCTGCACCCGTTCGGCGCATTCCGGGCAGGTCTTGAGCGCCTCCAGGGTGTCCAGCTCGTTCTTTTCCTTGATCTTCTTGTTGACCGTCACCGTGTATTTTTCCAGAATGCGCTCCATGAAGCGGGCGAAATGGTTTTCGTCCACCGAGTAGATCTGGATTTGGTGGTTGATTTCGTCCTCGACGATCTTCTGGTTTTCGGCCACGTCGGGCAGAATCAGGGAAAAATCGGCCAGCAGCTCGATGATCTGGCCGTATTTGTCCAGCTGGAGATTTTCGATGGCGGCCGAACTGCCGATCTCGTTTTTGATGTTCTCGATCTTGAAATAGTCCAGCGCGTTCTTGATCAGGGTCTGGGTGCCGTCCCGGATGGTTTTTTCCAAGGTGGTGGTGTCGTGATCGCGCTTGAGCCGACGAATCCGTTTCTCGCTTTCCTCCCGGAGCCGGGCCACCTTCTCATCGTGCCGGTCTTCGTCGTATTTGCGGGTTACCAGAAAGGCGACCAGCGCCCCGACCGTCGAGGCCAGCAAGACCATGAAAATGAGCACGTAGCGGGAGGCGACCAGAATCGGCATGATGGCGGCGCCGACCACCACGAACACGCCGGCGGCGATCAGGACCACGGAAAAGGTGTTCATCCGGTTTTCCTCATGAGTGGCTGGATTCCGCCCGAAGGCGGGTTGCACGGCAATGGCCGGCTCCCCCGGCCCGTTTTCCGACGGCGGGGAACCCGGTGGGAAATCCCCGGGAAAAGCGGAAGGTCCGAACGCGGAAGGCGATGGAAATGGGGAACGCGGGCCGTTTTCACGGTTTCCCGCCACTGTAGGCCCATCCGCCGTCCCGGCGCAAGAAATTTTTCAGATCGGGGAGGAGGTCGCCCGCGGCCTCCGGCACGACCCACCGGACGTCGGCCTCGGCCCGGAACCAGGTGAGCTGCCGCTTGGCGTACCGCCGGGTGTCCCGCTTCAGCAGTCGAACCGTCTCCGCCCAGTCCACCCGTCCGGCCAGATAATCGACCATGTGCCGATAGCCGATGGCCTTCATGGGCTTCAGTTCGGGACCGTATCCCCGGGCCAGAAGATCCCGCGCCTCCTCCAGCAGCCCTTCCGCCAGCATGGCGTCCACCCGCCGCTCGATCCGCTCGTACAGCGCCTCCCGCTCCCGATAGAGTCCGATCCGGAACGGCCGATAGGGGGCGTCCCCGAATTCGTGGTCGGCCTGGTGGGCCGACAGGGGCCGCCCCGTCACCTCGACCACCTCCAGCGCCCGAACGATGCGGAAGGCGTCGTTGGGATGAATGCGGGCGGCGGCCTCCGGGTCTTTTTCCGCCAGCCGTTGGTGCAGGGCCGGCGAACCCAGCGCCGCCGACTCTTCCCGAAGTCGCCGTCGAAGCTCGGGATCGCCGACGGCGGTGGAATCCCCGGCGGACCCGTCCAGGGAAAACATTCCCGACATCAAAGCCCGGATGTAGAGCCCGGTGCCTCCCGCCACCAGCGGAACGCGCCCGCGCCCGTGAATGTCGGCAACGACTCGCCGGGCCTCCCGGGCGTATCGGGCCGCGTCCCAGGGCTCGTCGGGGTCGGCCACGTCGATGAGGTGATGGGGCGCGGCGGCCCGCTCCGCCGGCGTGGGCTTGGCCGATCCGATGTTCATGTGGCGGAAAATCTGGACCGAGTCGGCCCCCACGATCTCCCCGCCCAGGGCCCGGGCCAGCTCGATGCCGGCGGCGGTCTTGCCCACGCCGGTGGGTCCGCAGATCACCACCGCGGGGGGACGGGCGTCGCCCCGGCATTCGTTCGCGCTTGGCGCCCCGCGACCCCGAACGGCGGAAATACCATGGCCGCCGCAAGCCGCCGTCGGAAGCCGCCGAATCGTTCGGCGTTTTTTCTTCATGGGAATCCGAAATTGGGGGATGGTTGAAAATGGAGGGGATGAATCGGAAAACACTATAGACGGAACCGCGAAACGGGTAAAGGAATTTTCGCGCGGGTTCGTCCGGCGCCGACGACATGGCCGGGCGGGAGCGGCGGAAGAGGGAATTCGCCGACCCGGCGCGTCTCCGCATTTGAGGATTGCAATCGGACGGGCCTCCCGCTAATGTTGCCTTCCGCCGGGCCGGGGCCGGTTTCCTCCGGGACTTGACGTTTTTCCGACGAAAGCGGATTTCTCTTCTCCAAGGAACTCGAACCATGCCCGCCCGTTCTTCTCCGAAACGTGATCCCGCCTGGCTTTCCCGTTGGTTTCTGGACTTTCCGGCCCGGGCCTCGGTGCTGGGTTTCGCGGTCCTGATCCTGATCGGCGCGGGCCTGCTGATGCTGCCGGCCGCCTCCACCGGCGCGTCCCTCCAGGCGGTGGACGCCCTCTTTACCGCCACTTCCGCCGCCTGCGTGACCGGCCTCATCGTCCTGGATACGGGATCGGATTTCACCATGTTCGGTCAGGCGGTGATCCTGCTGCTGATTCAGACCGGAGGGCTGGGCATCATGACCATTTCGATTCTGTTCCTCCTGGTGGCCGGCGGGCGTCCCGGGTTGATGGAACGGGCGCTGATCCATCAGAATTTCAGCTACCGGGCCCAGTTGAGCCCGGTGAAGATCCTGCGGAACGTGATTTTGCTCACCCTGGGGCTCGAAGCGGCGGGGGCCCTGCTGCTGTGGCCGGTGTTCCTGCGGGATTTTTCGCCGGGCGAGGCATTTTATCAGGCCGGGTTCCACGCGGTGAGCGCCTTCTGCAACGCCGGTTTTTCCCTGTTTTCCGACAGCCTTTCGGGCTATCGAAACCATCCGCTGATGAACCTGGTGGTCTGCGGACTCATTGTCAGCGGCGGCCTGGGCTTCCTGGTCTTGCTGGAAGGCGGGCGCGCCCTTCGACGAAAACGGCGGCGCTGGGAACGGTTGAGCCTTCACGCCAAAATGGTGGTCGCCACCACGGGATTGCTGCTGGCGGGGAGCTTTCTCCTGGTGCTGATGCTGGAATGGAACCACACCTTGGCCGACCTTTCCATCCCCGAAAAACTGATGGCGGCGCTGTTCCAGGCGGCGACGCCCCGAACCGCCGGATTCAACACGGTGGATATCGGCGCGCTCGCCAACCAAACCCTCTTTTTGTTCGTCCTGCTGATGTTCGTGGGCGGTTCGCCCGGTTCCTGCGCCGGCGGCATCAAGACCACCACCCTGGCCTGCCTGGGATTTCTGGGGCTTTCCCGTCTTCGAGGGCACGAGCGGCCCCGACTGTTTCGCCGCACCCTGCCCGAAGGGACGGTCTGGCAATCTCTCCAGGTGGGGCTCACCAGCGGGCTGGTGGTGGTGGCCGGGCTGATGCTGCTGCTGATCACCGAACGGGGCGACCTTCCGGTGGCGGAAAGCCGGGCCCAGTTTCCCGAGCTGCTGTTCGAAGTGGTCAGCGCCTTCGGCACGGTGGGCCTTTCCACCGGCGTGACCCCAAACCTGTCCGTCGGCGGCAAGCTGGTGATCACCGCCCTGATGTTCATCGGCCGGCTGGGGCCGCTGGTGCTGGGCATGGCCATCAGCCGCCACGCCGCGCCCCGGGCCGCCTACGCGGAAGAAAACGTCATGATCGGATAATGCCATGAAACAATTCGCGGTAATCGGCGTTGGAAAATTCGGCCATTACCTGGCCGTGGAGTTGTACGAAAAGGGACACGACGTGGTGGCGGTGGACCGGCGAAACAACCTGATTCAGGAAATCCGGGACAAGGTGAGCCAGGCGATCGTGGCCGACAGCACCGACATGCAGGCCCTGGAGACCCTGGGGCTCGAGGAGATGGACGCCGTGGTGGTGTGCATCGGCGATTCCAGCCTCAGCAATTCCATCCTCACCACCCTCAACGTCCACGACATCGGGGCGCCGCGACTGCTGGCCAAGGCCATCAACGACTCCCACGCCCGCATTCTGCGCAAAATCGGGGCCGACGAGGTCTTTTTCCCGGAAAAGGATCAGGCGGTGTCGCTGGCCGAACGGCTCCACAATCCCAGCGTGCTGGACTACCTGCCCTTCATCGAGGGATACGGCATGATCCAGATTCATCCGCCCGAAAAATTTGTTGGAAAGGAACTCAAGGAGCTGAACCTGATCAACCGGTACGGGGTGCAGGTGGTGGCCGTCCAGGAGGAAACCTCCGGAAAAATGCACATGATCCCCACCGGCGATTACCGGCTGCGGGCGGAAAACGTGATGATCATTTTGGGGCCCAACGAAGCGCTGGAGAAGCTGCGAAACCCGGAGGAATAGCCGCCCACCGTTCCCGTCGGCGATGGCGCGCCAAGGGCGTATGCCATACGCCCCTACGATTTTTCCAAAATTGGATGATGTTGGTGGGGGATAAGACGGGGAGGCGGAAACCGGCCGTTCAGGCGGAGGAATCCCGCCGCAGCCGATCGTAGAGGCCGGGACGGCGGTTGGGGAAGAAAAATCGCATTTTGTGGGTTCGAACCCGCTCCAGGGCGGCGGCGGGCAGGTCCACCACCAAAAGCCCCTCCCGGTCCCGAAGCTCGCTGGCCATCAGGCGGCCGGAAGGGTCCACGGCCAGGGCGATTCCGGGATAGGTGAGCCCCTTGGGAGACGCGCCGATCTGGTTCACCGCCACCACGAAGAGGCTGTTGTCGAAGGCCCGGGCCGGCAGGTGCCGCATCCAGGAGCGAAGCTTTTCGTCGGCGGAGCCCCGGGGAGAGGCGTGGGGCGCCAGGATCAAATCCGCGCCCGCCTGGGCCATGAGAGTGGAAATTTCGGGAAAGTGGGCGTCGTAGCAGAGCTGGACGCCGAATCGGACGCCCGCCGCCTCGAACACCGGGGCCGCCTCGCCCTGGGCGAACAACTTCCGTTCGGGCGGAGCCATGTGGAGCTTTCGGTACACCCCGACATCGCGGCCGGGAATCGCCACCAGGTGGCTGACGAAAAGGGCGTCCTTCGGCCCCTTTTCCGCCAGGCCGGCCAGAATCACCATGTCCTCCGCCTCGGCCAGGTCGGCCACCTCGCGGCTGAGCGGCCCGGGCACCGGCTGGGCCACCCGGCGGATCTCCGGGGCGATCACGTAGCCGGTCAGGTTCATCTCCGGAAAGCAGACGAGGCGCGCCCCCGCCCTCCGGGCGCTCCGGACCAGCCGGACCATGGTGTCGAAATTGCGCGAAACGTCCAGCGGCTCGGCCCGCGAAACGGCGGCCGCGATGCGGATATCCTTCATTTACATTTTGAACTGGGCGCGGATTTTGTAGACGCGGGTCGCCGGCAGGTCGAGAATGTCTTCGACCCCGGTTTCGCGGGCGATGGCGGCGAGGTTGTCGGCGATGGCCTCCCGGGAGGGCGCGATGAAGGTGAACCAGACGTTGTAGTCGTCGTCCCGGGCGTAATTGTGGGTGACGCCGGGATGGCGGTTGACCGCCGCGGCGAACGCCTCCAGCCGATCCTCGGGCACCCGGGCGGCGCACAAGGTGCTGACGAACCCGACTTTTTGGGGCACAAAATTTCCCCCGATTCGTCGAACGAGCCCGTCCCGCCGCAGCCGGGCGAGCCGGTCGATCACGTCCCGTTCGGTCATGTCCAGCTCTTTCGCCAGTGCGCGAAAAGGCCGGGCCGCAATGGGAAAATCGGATTGAATGCGGTTGAGCAGCCGGCGGTCGGCCGGGTCCATCCAATTTTCTTCCGACATGTCTTCTCCCGGCGTATTTCCTTTCGCGGCGGCGCCCTCCGGGCGCGGCGTTTCGTCCGCCGCCGGGCCGCGCCCCCCCTTCCCGTTACCCATCCCGCGCCTCCCCGAGAAATCGGAGGTGAACCTTTCGGGTGCGGGGGCCGTCGAACTCGCAGAAGAAAATCCCCTGCCAGCGGCCGAGCACCAGCTTGCCGCTTTCCACCGCGACCATCTCCGAGGCCCCGGTCAGCGTGGCCTTGACGTGGGCGGGCGAATTGCCCTCCAGATGCCGATAGTCGGCATCCCGGGGGACCATGGCGTTCAAGACCTTGAGGATGTCGTCCCGCACGGCGGGATCGGCGTTCTCGTTGATGGCGACGCCCGCGGTGGTGTGGGGAACGAAGACCATGCAGAGGCCGGAATTGAACCCGGCATCGGAAAGCCGCCGCTGAACCCGGTCGGTGACGTCGATCATCTCGGTCTTCCGGCGGGTCTCGACCGTCAAAATCATGCAAGCCTCTCCGGGGGAGCGCCGCCGCGGGCGACGTCGGCCCGGCCTTGGAGTCGGGCCGAACGGGAACCTGATCGAGATTGGGTTCCCCGCGGGCGAAATCCGATTCGGCGGGCCAAAATGAACCGGCGGCGACATTCCCCTCTTGACTGTGGATGAAACTTTTTTGTATAGTAACCTCTTGATCTTGTCAATACGAAATCATTTGGTGCCAACCGTCTGAAACCGTTCCTTAAACACCGTTTCCCACTGCCCGCCGTCGCGGGTTTCGCCCGCGACCGACGCGAGGCTTGAGGCGGGGCTTGCGAAGGTTTCGCGTCGGGAAATCTCTAAATTTTCGGGTTGACAAGTCACCGGTGAGCGGATAAAGGGTCTGGAAATTTCCTCCGGCCATCACGACTGCGTTCGGTCGTATTTTTTCTGTTTCGTTACTTTATGAAGAGGGGGTTTTTGAATGGCAAAGATCGAATACAAAGGCAAATCGTTTGACGTAGACGAAGACGGCTTCATTCTGGACTACAGCCAATGGAATGAAGAATGGGTTCAGTATGTGAAGGAGCAGGAAGGCATCGACGAGCTGACCGACGAGCACAAGCTGGTGGTCAAAGTTCTCCAGGACTACTACGAGAAGAACGGAATCGCCCCGATGGTGCGCGTTCTCTCCAAGCTCACCAAATTCAAACTGAAACACATCTACGAGCTGTTCCCCTCCGGACCCGGCAAGGGCGCCTGTAAAATGGCCGGCCTGCCCAAGCCGACCGGTTGCGTCTAGGCCAAACGGGACGCACCTCGCTTTCCAAGGGCGAATTCCGCGAATCGCGGAATTCGCCCTTTTCATTTCCCGCCGTCACCCGACCGCTTTCGCGGGGACGTCCGCCGAACCGTTGGCGGCGGCCCGGGTCGGGTCCGTCAGCGGCAGGCGAATCCGGAAGGTGGCGCCATGGCCGGGGAAAGACTCCGCGGTCATCTGGCCGCCATGGTTTTCGGCGACGATAAAGTAGGAAACCGAAAGCCCCAGCCCGGTCCCTTGCGCGGGCCCCTTGGTGGTGAAAAAGGGCTCGAACACCCGCCGCCGCACCGCTTCCCGCATCCCCGGCCCGTTGTCGGCCACCTCGATTTCCGCCCAGCCTCCCTTGCGACGGGTCCGCAGCTCGATTCGGCCCGGGTTCCGGGGCGGATCGCATTTTTCCAGGGACTGAAAGGCGTTGGCCAGCAGATTGAACAGCACCTGTTGAATCTCCGTGGCCGCCCCGGGCACCGGCGGAAGATCCGGATCAAAGGCCCGGACAATTTCCAGCCGGCCGGAGGCCAGCGCCTTTTTGACGTCGGCGTGGTTCCGGGCCAAGTCGATGGTTCGATCCGCCAGCTCCGCCAGGGAGAGGTCGGATCGCAGGGTTCCGCTTTTTCGGCTGAATTGCAGCATGTTTTCCACGATTTCCCCCGCGCGCCGACCGGCCTCCAGAATGCCGTCCAACCGCGCGCGCACCTTTCGCCGCTCCAGATAGCGGCCCAGGGCCTCCCAGTTCAGTCCGCATTCCTCCGCCGCCTCGCGATTGACCGGCAACGCCACCGCCAGCCGCGACCAGACCAGGTCGGCGTTGGCGACGATGGCGCCCAGGGGATTGTTGATTTCGTGCGCCATGCCGGCGGCCAGGCCGCCCACGGAAACCATTTTCTCCGACTGGATCATAACCTCCTCCATCCGAACCCGGCCGGTGATATCGTCCACACGAATCACGGCCCCGGCGTCTTCGGTTCGGGACAGGGGAGTCGCCGCGATCTCGAAATAGCGGATTTCCTCGGGCCCGGGAACCGAGAGCCGGCCCTGGTGATAGGGGCGCCGCTCACGGATGGCGGAAAGGATGGCGTCCCGCCGCCTTTCGAGCTGGGGCAACACCTCGTCGAACGGACGGCCGGCCGCCGCGTCCGCGGGCAGGCCGGCCTGGTTGGCCGCTTCCGCGCTCCAGTGGGTCACTCGGCCGGCCGGGTCCACCGCCACAATGGCCGAAGGCAGGGCGTCGATGATGTTCCGCAGCAGGCGCCGCAGCGCGGCCAGCTCCGCTTCGGCCTCTTTCCGTTCGGTAATGTCGGAATGGGAGCCGGTCATCCGTAGCGGACGCCCGTTTTCGTCCCAAACGCAGGTGGCCCGGCCCAGAATCCACCGGTATCCGCCGTCCCGCGCCCGCAGGCGATAGGTCGCCTGGAAGGAATCGGTTTTCCCCTCCCAATATCGTTCATGGGCGTCGAGGACCGCCGGATAATCGTCCGGATGAACCCGGTCGCGCCACTCGTCGATTCGGTTGGAAAGCTCCGGGTCGGCGTATCCCAGAATCTCCTTCCACCGCGGAGAAAAATAGACCGAATCGGTGGCGAGGTCCCAGTCCCAAATGCCGTCGTTGCTTCCGTGGATCACCAGCGCGTAACGCTCTTGGGCCCGGCGGAGTTCCTCCTCCACGTGACGGCGCTCCTTGATTTCCTCGTTCAACTGGTCGTTTGCTTCCCGCAGCTTCGCGGTTCGGTCCCGAACCTGGGCGTTGAGCCGGGAATTGAACACCGTCAGCATCAGCGCCCAAACGCCAACGAGAAACGACCCGCCGGCGACGACGCCCACCAACCAGGGCGCCCAGGGATACGCCGGCGGAACGTCCCCTTCATAAAGGAATTCCGCGGGATCGAACGCGACTTCCTCCGGAATCATGCCCAGCTCCCGATATGCCTCGGCGATGTGCCCCCAGCGGGTCGCGCTCATGTGGCCCATCTCCACGACGTCCGGAAGAATCAACTGCCGCATGACCAGCGATTCAAACCGCAGATAGGGCACCGTCAACTCGTGCCCGTATCGAAACCGGATCAGCTCGATGATCTCCTCGGGATGGTCCATGGCGTAGACCCAGCCCCGGAGGGTGGCCCGACGAAACTCCCGAACCCGCTTCGGGTTCTCCGTCCATTCGGCCTCGGAGGTGAACAGAATGTCCCCGTAAAAGTCGATTTCATGGGAGGCGGGCTGAAGGGTCGCCGACAATACGCCCCGGCGTTCCATGTGGTAGGGCGTGTAGGTCTTGTCCCCCGAAATGGCGTCCACCCGCCCCTCGACGAGATCCACCAAATCCACGAAATCGCCGGAAGGGGTGACCCGCCGAATGTCCGAGGGCGAAACATCGGCGCTTCGGAGCATGGCTTCCACGGCCACGTTTTTGTCCGGATCGGTCACCACCCGGCGGCCGATCAGATCCCGGGGACCGTTGACCCCCCGATCCGCCCGGACGACGAGCACCTCGGGGGAATGCTGAAAAATCGCGGCGAGGGCCCGCACCGGCTCCCCCCGAAGCCGCCGGGGCAGCAAATCGGCGCCGGAAACGCCGTATTGGGCCCGGCCGGAAATCACTTCCGCCACATGGTCCCGGTCGGGACCGCCGGCCGCCAGCTCGACTTTCAGCCCGGCGGCGCGGTAAAACCCTTTGGAATCGGCGGCGTAAAACCCGGCGAAACGGAAGCGGTGACGACCGTTCAACTGAACCCGGATCACTTCCCCCGGGTCGGCCTCCCGCGCCGCCGGCCGACCGGGCATCAGCGCCAAAAGCATGACCAGTCCGATCCACCGGACCCATCCCATTCGGTTTCCCATGGTCTCGGCTTCCCCGTTGCTCGGTTGTTCCGGCCCCGCCCCTCCTTCCGAACGGAAGAAAGTCGGGCCGCGATCCTCATGGATTCAGGGATAGCAACCTCTTCTCGGGAATTCAAGAAAAACGGAGGGGATGCGCGTCACGGCAGAAAAGCGGCCAAATCGCTCTTGCCCAGGGTTCGGGCCTTGGCGCGAATCTCCTCGCCGTAACGGCCGGCGGCGGACACCCGGGCGGTGGCCCGGCGGAAACCGCTTTCGGCCATCCGGCCGGAAAGCCAGAGAATCCGGGGAAAGAGCAAGGCGTTGATGAAAGGAATGGACAGCGCCCGGCAAGCCAGGGCTCCCCGCCGGTCGTCCAGAACCAGGAAATCCCCCAGCCCGGAAAGAAACAGGGCGACCGCCTCCCGCTCCCCCGCGTGGAGGGCGGCGGCCTCCGGGGGAAGCGGACGGTCGGGCGCGGCTCGAACGGCGACGCGCCGGAGGCGAACGGCGCGACGGAACTCCGCCGCGCCGGGATATCCCAGGGCCGTCAACTCGAACCGAACCGCTTCGGGAAACACCACGGCGTAGGTCCGGATCAGCCGGTCGAACAGCCCGGCCTTGAACAGCAAAATCGCCGAAGAGGCGTCCACGACGGCGGTTTTCATGGGAGCACCGTTCCGCGAGGACGTTCGCCGATGGAAACGGACGCACCCATGGCATGTCGATCCGTCATTGAAAACATTCTCGACGCCGAAAACAATTCTGGAAACGCCCCCGTCTGCGGAAATCTACTGCGCGTCTTGAATGGCCACCTCCTCGAAGGTTTTAATCTCGGCCAGAATGCGGGTGGCGGCGTCCATCAGCTCCATGGCCAGGGCCGCGCCGGTCCCCTCCCCCAGCCGGAATTCCAGATCCAGCAGGGGAAGCAGCCGGAGATGACTGAGCATAAACTGGTGGCCCGCCTCCACCGATTCATGGCCGGCGAACAGATAATCCCGGGCCGCCGGGGCCATCTCGCAGGCCAGCAGCGCGCCGGCGGTGGCGATGAACCCGTCGCAGACCGCGGGAATCCCCCGGGCCGCCGCCCCGATCACCAGACCGGCCAGCCCGCCGATCTCCAGTCCGCCCACGGCGGCGAGGACGCCCAGCGGATCGCCGGGATCGGGCCGATGAAGTTCCAGGGCCCGCCGGATCGCCTCGGATTTCCGTCGAACCCCTTCGTCGTCCAATCCCGTCCCTCGGCCGGTCAGCTCATCCAGCGGAAGACCGGAATAGACCGCAATGATGGCGGTGGAGGGCGTGGTGTTGCCGATGCCCATGTCGCCGGTTCCCAACAAATGAATCGGCCCGTCGGCCAACAATTCGTCCACAATTTCGATGCCGGCTTCCACGCTTCGTCGGGCTTCGTCTCGGGTCATGGCCGGTTCCACCGCCATGTTGCCGGTCCCCCGACGGACTTTTTTGTGAAAGATGGGCAGGTCCGCCGGAAAGTCGTGGTCCACCCCCAGGTCCGCCACCTTCACCCGGGCCCCGGCGTGGCGGGCCAGCACGTTGATGGAAGCGCCGCCGCCCACGAAGTTGTAGACCATTTGCGCCGTCACCTCCGAGGGAAACAGGCTGACGCCCTCGGCGCAGACGCCGTGGTCCCCGGCGCAGGTCACCACCACCTTTTCCGTCAGCCGCACGTCGATGGCCCCCGCGATGGCCGCGAGCCGGGCGGAGACGTCCTCCAAAAGCCCCAAACTCCCCGCCGGCCGCGCCTGGTTCCGGAGCCGTTCCCGCGCGGCCGCGAGGGCGCCCTCGTTCAGCGGCGGAATGGCGTTGATCGTCTCTTCAAGAATTCCCATGGTTTTCTCCTCTTGCAAGAAGTGCTTTCGACTTCGGCGGCGTCAACCGGCCGACACCGCCGCCTCGTTCACCTTGTCGCCCCGGATGTCGTCCGCGAACAGCGAATGGCCCCGCTCCATGGCGCAGAAATATCGGAAATCCTGGTTGCGGAGCCGCTCGATCTGCGTCTTCATTTCCCCTCCCTTCGCGGTTGGCGCAAAAAAAAATTCCGTGCCCCGGGCGATAAAAAGCCCGAAACACGGAATCAGTGGACGTCTTCTTCCGTCACGCGGTCAAGGCAGGTCTTCTGGCTCGCGGATCATCCCCCGGCCGCGCCTTCCCGCCCGTTCGTTGACTCCCCCGAACGGGCAGTGGCATTCCGCGACCCCGGTCCCCGCTTACAGCGCTGGTCCAACGCTACGGATTTTCACCGTATTCCCTATTCTCCGCCCCAAGGCGGCACCTCGACCGTGCGCTCAATTTTGGAGGCGTTCTAACCACAAGCGTTGGGAAAATGCAAGGGGGAGTCTACCCGGCCTCCGACACCTCGGTCCGGGCCGCCGCGGCGGGCGCGGTTCGGTTGGTGAGGAACGCGCCGACGGTGACCAGGGCCGCGCCCACGAACAGGGAGGCCGTCACCGGTTCGCGCAGAACCAGAATGCCCAGGAGAATGGCGCTGACCGGGACGAAATTGATGAACAGCCCCGCCCGGGACGGCCCGATGGCGCGAATGCCCTGGTAGTACCAGATGAACCCCACCGCCGTGCCGAAAACGCCCAGATAGCCGATCCACAGCCAGTCGGCCAGCCGGTAGTCCGCCAGATGGGGAAGCAATCCATCCAGGAGGGCCGGAATCAGCAGCGCGATCGTTCCCGCCGTGGCCGCGTAGGTGATGGAGGCAAGGGGAGACAGCTCCGCCAGCACCCGCTTGCCGATGAGCGAGAAGGCGACCCAGCTCGCCACGGCGCCGAAAATGAACGCCTCGCCCATGCCGATCTCCCCGGCGAGAATCAGATCGGGTCGCCCCCGGGAGATGACCACCATGGCCCCGACGGCCGAAAGCAGAATGCCCAGCAGCCGCGAACGGTTCAGCCGATCCCCGAACAGCGCGGCGGAGGCCAGGGCGATGAACACCGGATTGGTGGCGATGATGAGCGAGGCCCGGCTGGCGGTCAGATAGGTCAGGCCGGTGAAGAAAAAAAGATTGTAGCTGAAGACGCCGGTGAGCCCCGCCAGAATCACCCCGGCGGCTTGGCCGGGCCGAAGCCGGGGAAGGCCGCCCTCGATCCGCCAGGCCAACAGGTGCAGGCATGCGGTGGCCACGGCGAAGCGCAGGAAGGCCGCGGAAGGCGGGGTGACGTGGCCGGCCAAGGCCCGCCCCGCGATAAAGGTGCCGCCCCATAAAAAGGCCGTCGCCAACAGCTTGAGATAAATCATTCCCCCCGATTCCTCCCCCCATAAAAAAGCCCGAAGCCGCCCGGGTTCCTCGGGCGCCGTCGGGCGGATTTCATCGAAACGCGGCCGGATTGAATCCGATTTCAGGTATGGTCGGCGATGTCCTGACCGCAATGTTTGCAAAGGTTCGCGCGCTGTTTCACGATCTCGGCGCAAAAGGGGCATTCCCGCGTGTAGTGACGGCGGTGAATTTTGTTGATGGCCTCCTCCACCTTCTTGCGAAGAATCGCGTTGCCGAACTTGTTGCTGCGCAACGGCTCCACGTCCACCGTGTCGCCGATGTCGCCCAGCACCTCGGCGGCCTCCACGCGAACCCGGGCCACCTCGGAGGCGTCCATCAGGATGCGGGCCACCTGTACATGATCTTCGGAAACCCGACATTCCGCCAAGATTTCGAACCCTTTTTCGGTTCGTTCCTTGATCCGTTCCTGCTCCTCCAAGGCGGCGTCGTCGATGATCTGCCCTTTTCCCCCGTCGGGACCGTAGACCGGCATGCATTCGAACTTGCCGGATTCGGGATAGCAGAGACAGCGATAGGAGGCGGTTCGGCCATAGTTTTCCTGAATCTCTTCCCAGCCGCCGGAATAGAGGGCGCATTCGTCATTATAACAGATAAACAGGAACGGCGTTCCCCAGCCCAGCCCGTCGTCCACCGCGACGGAGGGAACCTCCCATAGGCTCATCTCCTTTCCACAATGGGGGCAGGCGGGCTTTTCGAGACTCACCACCCGTTCAAAAACCTCTTCGCGCGTTTCAAACATCATTCAAATTTCCTCCAGTTTCGCCCGTCGGATTCCGGGTTTCGGCGTCCGAAACGGGCTTCGGATTGTCATGCCGACAACCTAATCCCGCGTATACCGATGTCAACGCGGCGCTCACTGGTTCCCCAATCCGTTGGAATCGCCGCAGTCGGGACATTGCCAGGTGATGCCGTTGCAGGACATCCCCCAGAAATTTTCCAGCAGACAGTCCTGGCAGATGGCGAACCCGCAACGGCACCGCCAGAGGAAAGGGAAAGTCTCCCGGCAGCAGTGGCAAGGCGCGGGTCCGGTGCGCCGCCGCCGGCGTTCTCTATACGAGGCGCGTCCGCGCGACATATTTTGCATGATCCACCTTGATGCAACGATCCATGATCACGTCAATTCCGGCGGCGATCAACTCCTTGGCGGCGCCTTCGTGGGATATGCCGAGCTGCATCCAGGCCAGTCCGGGTCGATGCCTCATGGCCAGAATTTCCGCCACGTGCCCCGGCACCTGCTTGGGGTTGCGGAAGATGTCCACCACGTCCACCGGGTCGGGGATATCCGTCAGCGAAGCGTAGGCCCGCTCTCCCAGAATCTCGGACTGGGCGGGGCGCACCGGGATGATGTGGTATCCCTGGTCCTTCATGTATTGGGCCACCCGGAAAGAGTCCCGTTCCGGCTTGGGGCTGAGTCCGAGCACCGCGATTGTCCGGACGGAAGCCAGGCGTTCCGCGATTTCATCCACCGACGTGAGAATTTTTCCCTCGCTCACGGCCATCTCCTCCAGCTTGTCGTTTCCCGCCGAGAATGG